>DAINBU010000066.1:0-27043 GCA_036732755.1 Planctomycetota bacterium | reverse complement strand
CATCACGACGCTGACGGGCGCCGCGGCCGGCCGGATCTCGGCGTCGTTCGAGCTCGCCGCGCGGCGCGGCCTCGCCCTCGACCGCGACGAGAAGCGGCTGCTCGCGCTCGCGGTGCTGTCCTGGAACGCCCCGCGGGCCGACGCCACCGCCCTGCCCGAGATCGCGGCGATGACGCTGTTGCCGGCCGACGACTCGCAGCGCGACCGCGAGCTCGAGCGCTGGATCTCGCTCGACCTCGCCTCGCCCGACCACCGCTTCCTCGGCTCGCTGGTCGCCCTCGCGCTGCTCGACCGCCTGCCGGAGCTGACGGCATTGCGCGACTCGGTGCGCGCCAGCCTCTTCGCGACCATGCCGTCGCTCGGCGAGATCGCGCGCCGCGAGGCGCGCCGCCTCGACGAGCGAGGCGACCGCGCCGCCGCCGCCGCGCTGCTCTACGGCCAGGTGGTCGCCGATCCGCGCGACGCCGACGCGCTGCGCGCGCTCGTGCTGGTGTCCGACGCGCTCACCGGCGAGCAGCTCGACCGCCTCTGCGAAGCGCTGCGCGATCCGGCCGCGCCGGCGGGTCTCGCCACCGCGATGAACGCGCTGCGCGAACGGATGCGCGGCGACCCGGCGCGCGCGGCGGCGCTCCTCGAGGAGGCGGCCCAGGACCCGGCGTGCCGGCCGGTCGCGCGGCTGGTCCAGGCGCAGCTCGCCGGCCGCCACGACGTCCTCGCCGCGACGTTCCCGGTCGAGCTCGCGCCGTGGTGCGAGGTCGGGACGAAGGCGCACGCGACCACCGGCGACGCCGCCGTCGACCGGCTGCTCGGCGACGCGCTCGAGGCGGCGCCGACCGACCGGCTCGTGCTCGCGGCGCTGCGCCAGCGCCTCGCGAAGGCGGGCGGCCGCATCGATCCCCCGCAGCGCAAGCGCTACGTCTATGCGCTCGTGAAGCAGCCGGGGCCGTGGTTCGAGGCGTTCGAAGCGGCGCTCGCCACCGCCGCGCACGCGCCGCCGGACGCCGCGCGCACCGACGCGCTCGCGCGCGCGCTCGGTGCGGCGATCGAGATCTACAGCGGGCCGGTGCTCCCGACCGCGGCGCTGCGCGCGCTGGCGCGCCTCGCCGACCTGCAGATCGCGGCCGGGCAGCCCGAGATGGCGGCGCTCACGATCGCGCGCGCCGAGCAGGCGTGCCCCTCCCATCCCGACCTGCTCGCCGCGAAGGGGCGCCTCGCCTTCTCCGAAGGCGACGAGCGGCGCACGCGGAGCAGCTTCGGGCGGGCGCGCGCGTTCGGCAGCCGGGCGCCCGACGTCCTGCACTGGCTCGGCCGCGACGCGCTCACGTTCGGCCGGCCGCGCGAGGCGGCCGAGGTCGAGGAGCTCGCGCTCGCGGGCGGACCGGCCGACGCCGCGCTGCGCGCCGAGATGCACGAGGTGGTCGCGCGCGCCCGCTTCATGCTCGGCGCCACGGCCGAGGCGCGCGATGCTTGGACCGCCGCGGCGCTCGCGCGCGGGGAGGACCCGGAGCGCTCGCTCCCGATCGCGCTCGAGATGTTCGCGCGCGAGGGACCCGAGGCCGCGAAGTCGCGCCTCGAGACGCTCGCCGCGTCGCCCGGTCCGGCGCAGGACCTCGCGCGCGCGCTGCTCGGCATCGCGGCACGCCGTTCCACGGAAGAGCCGGTCATCCCGACCAAGGACGACGAGCCGGAGCGCTGAGCGATCAGCCCGCCGTCGCGCCGCCTGCTGCTTCCGCATCGCCGCGCAGTCGGGCGAGCGCCGTCGCGGCGACGCGCCGGCCGACCGCCGCCGCGCAGGTGAGGCCGTGGCCGCCGAGGCCGGCTGCCCAGATCAGGCCGCGCCGCCGCGGGTCCTCGCCGAGCACGAAGCGGCGGCTCGCGCGACGCGTGCGGTGGCCCGCCCACGCGCGCGCGACGGGCAGCTCCGCGAAGTCGGGCAGGAAGCGGCGCGCCTTGCGGCGGATCTCCTCGAGCTGCGCCGGATCGGTCGCGCAGTCGCCCGGCGCGTCGACCGACTCGTCGCAGGCGCACAGGAGCAGTCCGCCCGCCTCCGGCCGGAAGTAGAAGCCGTTCACCGTGTCCCAGATCCACGGCCACGCCGGGTCGACGCGCGCGTCGGGCGCGGTGACGAGCAGGTGGCGGCGGATCGGCGCGAGCCCCGGATCGTCGGCGCCCGCCGTCGTTGCGAGCGGGCCGGCCCACGCGCCCGCGGCGTCGACGACGATGCGCGCTGCCAGCAACGCGCCGTCGCGCAGGCGCACGCCCGCCACCGCATCGCCTTCGGTCGCGATCGAAGCGACGGCGCTGTCGAGGCGGAGCTCGGTCCCGCGCGCGCGCGCGCCGGCGAGGAAGCCGTCGACCACGACGTGCGCGTCGACCACGCCGTCGTCGTCGCTGCGGATCGCGACGAGCTCGCGGTCAGGACGAAACCCTTGCACCGCGCGCGCGACCTCCTCGACGTCGACGACGCGCGCGCCGGCGTAGCGCGGCGCGTCCGTACGCGCGACCAGCAAGTAGGAGCCGGTGCGGCGGAACGGGCGCGGACCGGGCAGGTCGTCGGGCGGCGCGCGCAGGAACTCCGCCCCTTCGCGGCAGAGCAGGTCGAGCTCGGGCTCGCCGCTCGCGCCGCGCACGAGGCCGGCGTTGCGACCCGAGCTGTGCAGCGCGGGCGCGCGCTCCTGCTCGACCACGACGACGCGCACCTCGCGCGTGCGCGACAGGAAGAAGGCGGTCGCGGCGCCGGCGAGCCCGCCCCCCACGATCGCGACGTCGCAGCTCGCCGCGTCGCTCATGCGACCGCGCGCGTCGCCGTCGTCGCGCGCGCCAGCTCGCGCAGCGGCGCGAAGCGGAACTCCGCGGCGAGCCGGTCGAGGCGCGCCTCGGTGCGGTCGAGGTTCCGGTAGTGGCGCAGGTGGCCGAGCCGGCCGATCACCGCCGGCGCCGCGCGCGGCTGGCCGTCGTCGAGCTCCCACGGATGGACGTAGACGATGCCGGGGTGGCCGGAGCGGTTCATCGAGCGCAGCGCCTGCTGCGTGTAGCGCAGCGGGAACTGGCGCAGGTAGCCGCCGCCCGCGGCCGGGAGGTTCTGGCCGAGCACGCGCCACGTGAGCAGCGGCAGCTCGACGATCGAGCCGCCCTCGACGGCGACGACGACCGGCGTGCGCGCGAAGCCGGGCATGCCGTAGCGGTCGTGGCGCACCGGGAAGATGCTCGAGTCGTAGCGCAGCCCGAGCCGCGCCAGCTCCGCGAGCGCCCAGAGCGTCTCCGCGGTGACCGAGAAGGTCGAGGCGCGGAAGCCCTCGATCGGGGCGGGCGAGAGCGGGCCGAGCAGCTCGAGGCTGCGCCGGACGTCGTCGCGGAAGGCCGCCTCGCCGAGCTCGCCGACCATCTTGTGGGAGTGGCCGTGCGAGGCGATCTCGTGGCCCGCCGCGGCGATCGTCCGCACCAGCTCGGGCTCGTGCTCCGCGACCCAGCCCAGCACGAAGAAGGTCGCCTTCTGGCGGTGGCGCTCGAGCAGGCGCAGCAGCTTCTCGACGCCGAGCGCGGCGCGGCGCGGCAGCCCCGGCCACGCCGTGTCGGGGAACGCGCGGCGCAGGTTCACCGCGTGGAAGTACTCCTCCACGTCGATGCTGAGCCCGTTGACGATGGCCGTTCCCGTGTTCACTCGATCCTTCGCTGCGAGATTCCCGCCCCGCGACTTTCGCGCGCTCACTTCACGGCGGCAAGCGCGGCGTCGTACGCCGGAAGGAACTTCCCGACGAAGTCGAGCAGGCGCGCCTCGGCCGCCGCCTCGGCGGCGGCGGTCGCCGCGACGTCCTCGGGCGCCACCTTGCCGAGCGACGTGGAGAAGCGCAGCAGCGCGGCGCGGTCGTCGCGGCCGGCGAGCGTCGCCGCGAAGGCGAGCTGCTGCTCTTGGAGCCAGTCGGGCGTCTCGTCGGTCCCGACGCGGTACCACGACCAGACCAGCAGCTCGACGCCGTCCTGCCGCACGCGCAGCCGGTCGATCTTGCGCTCGCGGCCGGAAAGCGCGTGGACGACCTGCCGCTGCTCGACGACGTCCCAGCCCTGGCCGCGGTAGCAGATCTCCGGCGGATGGGCCGCCTTCCCGTCCGCGCCCGCCACCGCGATGCAGGCGAGCACGAGGTCGCCGCCGCGCGCGTATTCGCGGAAGAGGATGTCGCGCGTCTCGAGCAGCTCGTACTGGCGCGGCGTGAGCGAGCGGTCGCGCCCGGCCCAGTCGCCGATCGCGTTCGCGATCGACGCGGTGAACGGGACGGCGGTCGACGGGCGCGGCCGCGCGCAGCGCCAGGTCGCGACCGCCGCCGCGGCCGTGAGCGCCAGCGCGACGAGGTAGCGCGCCCAGTTCGAGCCGGCGGCGGCGGGGCGCGGCGGCACCGGCGGCGCGGCCGGCGGCGGCGTCTCGCCCCGCTTCCCGCGCAGCAGCCGCTCGAGTCCGACGTAGATCGCGATCGCGACCACGTAGACGGCCCAGTTGGAGGGGCCGTGCCAGCGGTTCGCCTCGGTCACTCCGCCGACGCGGCCGATGGCGGCGAGCAGCGCGACGCGGAAGACGTTCGCGACCACCGCGATCGGCAGCGCGAGCGCGAAGAGGAAGACGCGCGCCTTCCGGCTCAGCCCGCGCGCCGTCCCGGCCATGAACGCGCCGAGCGCGACCAGCGCGAGCGCGCTCTTCAGTCCCGAGCACTCGTCGTCGACGAGCAGCCGCCCGCCGCCCGGCAGCAGCAGGAACGAGCCGCGCGCCTGCATGCCGGCGCCGAACAGGTTCACGAGCGCGCAGCTCGCGGGGACGACGATGCGCTTCAGGAGGTCGATCGCCTTGACCACCGCGAACATCGGGAAGGGCCACGCGAAGGCGAGGAACGCGAGCGGCAAGGCGAGCGCGCGCAGCCGCTCGCGCCCGCCGAGGAGCAGCGTGAAGCCGGGCAGCAAGACCAGGAGGGCGAGCGCCGCCGGCGAATCCTTGCGCAGCCACGCCGACGCGACGCCGAACGCGAGCGCCGGCGCGATCCAGAGCAGCCCCCACCACGAGCCGTCGCCGGTCGCGGCGCGCAGCCGCGCGCGCCCGCGCCACGCGAGCCAGAGCGACGCGGCCGGCACCAGCGGGCCGTGCGAGAAGTAGCCGTCGGGCGCCGACCAGCGCGCGACGAGCCACTGCAGCGACGGCCAGAACGCGACCGCCGTGCACGCGGCGAGCGCGAGCGCGGCGAGCGCGAGCGCGGCGAGCGCCGCGCTCCCATGTCCCTGCAGGTGGCCGCGCAGGCGACTGTCGGCGGCGGCGCTCAACGTCCGCTCCCTCGGGCGCGCAGTTCGGCGAAGCGCGCGACGACCTTCGCCGCGTTCCCGTCCCACGTCAAACCATGGCGGAGTAGCGTAGAGCGGCCCGCCGCGCCGATCTTCTCGCGCAGCTCGGGGGACGCCGCCAGCCGCTCGAGCGCCGCGTCGAACGCCTCCGGGGCCGCCGCGTCGAAGAGGAGGGCGTCGCGATCGGGCTCGACCACCTCGCGCAGGTTGGCGCGGTCGGGGGCGAGCACGGCGCGACCCGCCGCGAGGTAGTCGAGGAGCTTGAGCGGCGAGGCGTACTCGGTCACCTCGGGGAGCAGCGCGACGTCGAAGGCCGCGACGTGCGCGAGGACCTCGTCGCGCGGGAGCGACCCGAGGAAGCGGACGCGCCCGGCGACGCCGCGCTCGCGCGCGAGCGTCTCGAGGCGCGCCCGGTCGGGCCCCTCGCCCACGACCAGCAGCGTCGCGTCGTCGCGCCTTGCGAGGAACGGGAACGCGCGCTCGAGGCGATTCCAGTCGCGCACGAAGCCGACGAAGCCGAGGACGAACCGGCCGTCGAGCCCGAGCCGCGCGCGGACCGTCCCGCCGTCGGCGGCGCGCGCGAGCGCGTCGGGCTCGAGCCCGTTCCAGTGGACGTCGATCCGCTCGCGCGCGACCCCCTGTGCAGCGAGCAGGTCGGCGAGCACGCGCGTCACCGCGACCACGCGGTCGGCGCGGTTCAGCGTCGCCGTCTCGTGGCGCCGCGCGAGGCCCGCGAGCGCGAGGCCGCCGTGGCGCGACCGCTCGAGCGCGAGCGGCGCGTTCACCTCGACCACCACCGGCAGCCCGCGGCGCTTCGCGAAGGCGACGGCGCTCCCGCAGAAGAGGGCGTGGCGCGCGTAGACGGCCTCGGGCGCGAAGTCGCGCGCGGCGGACGCCAGGCGCGCGCGCTCGACGCCGTTGTAGGCGAGCTCGGCGAGCTCGCGCAGCGCCGACGCGCGCGGCGGGCCCGGGTCGCCGCCCTCGGGGCGGCCGTCCGCCGCGCGCGGCCCGACGACGAGCACGTCGTGGCCGGCGCGCCGCAGCGCGCCGACGAGGCCGTCGATGTGGACGCGCTGCCCGTCGCGCGAGCGCGTGCGGTGGTGGTAGAGGATCCTCACGCCGCGCCCCCCGCCGGCGCGCGCCCGAGCGCCCGCTCGAAGAGGGCGTGCATGCCGTCGACGGTGGCCGTCCAGGAGTGGAGCTCGGCGTAGGCGCGCACCTTGGCGCGGTCGCGCGGCCGCTCGAGCAGATCGCAAAGGGCGGTCGCCACGGCGGTCGGCTCGACGGAGTCGATGAGCGTCCCGACGGCCGGCTCGCGCACCACCTCGGCGACGCCGCCGACGCGCGTCGCGACCACGGGCGTGCCGCACGCGAGGCTCTCGAGCAGGACGTTCGGCCACCCCTCGCGCGTCGAGAGGAGCGCGAGCGCGTCGGCGGCCGAGTAGGCGACGGCGAGCCGCTCGTGCGGGAACGGTCCGAGCAGCTCGACGCGGCGCGCAGCGCCGATCCGCTCCGCCTGCGCCAGCAGCCGGCCCCGCTCCTCGCCGTCGCCGACGATCTTCACGTCGACGTCGTGCGGAAGATGGGGCAGCGCGGCGATCAGCCGATCGTGCCCCTTCCTCGCGATCAGGTGGCCGACGGAGAGCACGACGCGCCGGTCGCTCCGCCAGCGCAGCTGAGCGCGCGCCTCCGCCCGATCGATCGGCGCGAAGGCGGCGAGGTCGACCCCGTTGCGCAGCGTGACGAGCGGCAGCCCGGGCGGCGCGAGCGGCGCGAGCTCGCGGCGCAGCGCGTCGGCAACGGCGATGCCGGCGCTCGCACCCCGCAGCATCCACTTCATCCAGCGGCGCGGCAGCAGGTGGCGCGGGATCAGGTTCACGTCGGTGCCGCGCGCGGTGACGACCAGCGGGAGGCGCAGCCGCCGTGCGACGAAGCGCGCCGCGACCGCGTCGGGATAGAGGTAGTGCGCGTCGACGAGGTCGAAGCGCTCGCCCGCCGCGACGAGCTCCTGCACGCACTGCGTGCCGGCGCGCGCCAGCGAGAGCGGCGCCGCGCTCATGCTCACCTTGGGGAGAAGGAGGTAGCGCGGATGAAGGACGCGCACGCCGTCGCGCCGCTCCTCGGCCGGCACGTCGGCGAACGCGGCCCAGCGCCCGCGCGCCAGCGCGCGCGGCACCCACGGCACCGGCGCGACGACGACGGCCTCGCGCGCGGCGCCGCCGCCCGGCGCGCCCGGCTCCTTCGCACGCGCCAGCCAATGGCGCAGCCGCTCCCACACGAACACGCCGTGGTGCGGCGCGCCGGGATGGGGGAAGAGCGTCGTGAAGACCAGGAGGCGCATCGTCACGCTCCGAGCCAGCGCTTCTCGAACGCCGAGAGCACCAGCATGGAGTAGAGCAGCTCGGAGTGGTCGCGCCGGCCCTCCCGATGGCGCGTGACGGCGGCGGCGAGCGCGGCGGCGTCGACGCTGCGCGGGGCGGCGAAGCGGTCGCCCTTCGCGTCGAGCTGGCCCCGGACCCAGCGCTCGAGCGGCAGCGCGAAGCCCTGCTTGCCGCGCGCCGCGATCTCCGGCGGCAGGTGGGGCGCGATCGCGCGACGCAGGATCCACTTGCCGACGCCCGCGTGGAGCTTCCAGTCGGGCGGGATCGCGGCGGCGAGCTCGACGAGGCGGTAGTCGAGCAGCGGCGCGCGCGCCTCGAGGCTCGCCGCCATGGTCGCGCGGTCGGACTTGGTGAGCACGTACTCGGGCAGCCAGGTGTGGAAGTCGACGTACTGCGCGCGCGACAACGGGTCGGAGGCGGGCGCGCGCTCCCACCAAGGGCGAAAGTTCTCGACGGGGTCATGGCCGGCGGTCGCGGCGCGCAGGTCGGGGTGGAGCAGCGAGCGCGCCTGCGCCACGTCCATCGAGCTCACGCTGCGCACGTAGGCGTCGAGCGGAGATCGGCCGAGGTTCTCGAGCGTCGTCTTCGCGCGCAGCGGCCGCGGCAGCCGCGCCGACGCGGGCCAGAGCGCGCCCGCGCCGCGGAAGAGGGCGCGGAAGAGCGGACCCGGCAGGAGCGAGCGCACGCGGTGCTCGGCCGCCTCGAAGCGGTAGCGGCGGTAGCCGGCGAAGCACTCGTCGCCGCCGTCGCCCGAGAGCGCCACCGTCACGTGCTTGCGCGCGCACTTCGCGAGGAGCCACGTCGGGATCGCCGAGGGGTCGGCGAACGGCTCGTCGAAGAACTCGGCGAGCGGCAGGACGAGGTCGAGCGCCGCCGGCGCGAGCTCCTCGACGACATGGCGCACGCCGAGGTGCTTCGCGACGACCCGCGCGTGGTCGACCTCGGAGTGCTCCCAGTCCTGGAAGCCGATCGTCACCGCGGTCACGCTGCCGCCGCCGCCGGAGCCGCGCGCGAGCTCGGCCATCGCCGCGACCACCGCCGACGAGTCGACGCCGCCCGACAGGAACGCGCCCAGCGGCACGTCGCTGATCAACCGCAGCCGGACCGCGTCGAGCAGCGTCGCCCAGAGCTCCTCGGCGAGGCGCTCCGGCGGGTCACGCCGCGTCGCGAACTGCGGCAGGTCCCACCACGGCCGCGGCTCGGCCGCGCGCCCCGCCGCGCCGCGCTCGACCCAGAGGTAGTGGCCCGCCGGCAGCTTGCGCGCGCCGCGCCAGATCGTCTTCGGAGCCGGCACGTAGCGAAGCGCGAGGAAGTCCAGGAGCGCGGTCGGGTCGACCTCGCGCGAAAGCCCGCCCTCCGCGAGCAGCGCCTTGAGCTCGCTTCCGAAGACCAGACCGCGTGCCGTCCGGGCGTAATAGAGCGGCTTCACGCCGAGGCGGTCGCGCGCGAGCAGGAGACGGTCGGTGCGGCGGTCGTGCACCGCGAGCGCGAAGAAGCCGTTCAGCTTCGCGAGCATCCGCTCCGGCGCGTCGCGGTGCTCCTCGAAGAGGTAGACGAGGACCTCGGTGTCGCTGCGCGAGCGGAAGACGTGGCCGCGCTCCTCGAGCTCGCGCCGCAGCTCGCGGAAGTTGTAGATCTCGCCGTTGAAGACGACCGCGACCGAGCCGTCGCGCGAGTACATCGGCTGGTTGCCGTCGGGCGAGAGGTCGAGGATCGCGAGGCGCCGATTATGGAGGCCGACGCCGTGCGAGAGCGCCGAGCCGTGCGCGTCGGGGCCGCGGTGGCGCAGCACCTCCCCCATCGCGACGAGCTCGGCCTCGCGGCGGGGCGCCTGCGCGTCGTCGTCGAGGAACCCCGCGATCCCGCACATGGGCGCCGACCTAGCCGCGCGCGGGCCTTCCGGCCCACGCATCTTCGAAGCACTCGACGAGGCGGTCGGTGAGGCGGTCGTAGCGGAACGCCTCGGCGCCCGGCCCCGGCCCCGGCCCCGGCCCATGCATCGAGTCGGCCGGCGCGGAGCGCCCCCGCACGGCGCGCGCGAGCGCGGCCGCGATCGCGTCGGGGTCGTCGGGCTCGGCGCGCTCGAACGGGACGGCGGCGGCGCGCAGGGTCTCCTCGATCGCGCCGCCCGCACGCGAGAGCGAGAGGATCGGGCGGCCGGCCGCGAGGTACTCGTAGAGCTTGGCCGGCACCTGCACCTCGGCGTCTGGGTGCTCCGGCCCGAGGACCAGCAGGACGTCGCTCGCGCGCTGGCGCGCCAGCGCCTGCGCGTGCGGCAGCGCGCCGGCGATCACGAGCGCACCCGCGACGCCGAGCGCGTCGGCCTGCGCGCGGAACGCCGCCTCGCCGTCGATCGAGCCGTGGAAGACGACGCGCAATCGTGCGTAGCCGCCGGCGTCGGTCTCCTTCAGGCGCGCGAGCGCCTGCAGCAGGAAGCGGCCGCTGCGCAGGCCGTAGAGCTGGCCGAAGTGCGCCACCTCGACGGCGCCGGGCGTGCCGCCGCCGGCCGGCGGCGGGAGCCCGTCGAAGTCGTCGGGATCGAAGCCGTTCGCGATGGTGCGGGCGCGCGCGCCGACGTCGTGGCGGCGCCGGAACGCGCGCTCGAGCGCGGCGGTGTTGAGGATCACCTGCGCCGCCTCGCCGACCACGCGCCGCTCGAGCGCCGCGTCGAGCCGCCGCCCGCGCTCGCTCGCGTAGGCGCGGAACGGGTTGCCGATCCAGGGATCGCGGAAGTCGACGACGAGCGGCGCGCGGAACAGGCCGCGCAGCGCGACGCCGACCAGGTGCGCGCTGTGCGGCGGGCTGGTCGAGAAGACCAGGTCGGGCTCGTCGCCGCGCAGCGCGAGCGCCGCCTTCGCCGTCGCGACCGGGATCCAGGCGAGCCAGCGGTCGGGCAGCGCGAACGCCTCGCTCACGACGTCGCGCCAGCGCGGCGCGGCCGAGCCGTTCGCGGGCGCGCCCGCCGTCGCGGCGGCGCCATCGGCCGGCCGCCGCCCGCTCCAGCGCTTGAGCGCGTCCCAGGCGCGGAAAGGATCGGCGAGCGGCGCCCTCACGATCCGCGCCTCGGGCGGCACCTTCGCGAGCAGCCCGTCGTCGCGCCGCTCGCCGCGCGCCGGCGCGCCGGTCAGCACCGTGACGCGGTAGCCGCGGCGCACCAGGTGACGCACGAACTGGAGCGGTCGGTGGACGCCGCCGCCGGTGAGCGGCGGGAACCACCACGCGACGAAGAGGACGTGGCGGCCGGTCACGACGCCGCCTCCTCGACCAGCGCGACGAAGCGCGCGAGATGCGGCGCCCAGCCCAGGCGCTCCTCCGCGAGCGCGCGGCCGCGCTCGGCGAGACGCGCGCGCCGCGGCGCGTCGCGCAGCAGCGCGACCGTGCGCTCGGCGAGGCCCGCGTCGTCTTCGGCGGCGAGCCACGTCTCGCCGTCGCGGCCGGCGAGCCCCTTCGCGATCGCGCCGCTCACGACGAGCGGCGCGCCCGACGACAGCGCCTCGAGCGCCTTGTTCTGGACGCCGCGCGCGACCGTGAAGGGCAGCACGACCAGCGTCGCTCGTGAGAGAAAGGGCTGGACCGCCGGCACGTCGGCGTGGAGCGCGACGCCGTCGAGCCGCGCGAGCGCGCGGACCGCGGCGACCGGACGGCTGCCGACCAGCGTGACCGTCGCGTCGGGCACCTCGCGCCGCACGCGCGGCAGGATCTCGTGCACGAGGCGCGCGCACGCGTCGACGTTCGCCGCGTAGTCGAGCGCCCCGACGAAGAGGAGCTCCGCCGCGGCGCGGCCCGCCGGCGGCCCGAAGGGGAAGGCGGCGAGGTCGACGCCGTTCTCGACCACCTCGAGCCGGCGCGGCCGGCAGAAGGCGCGCAGCGTCGCCGCCTCGTCCTCGGTGCAGACGACGCAGGCGGCGGAGCGCTCGGCCGCGCGCGTCTCGACTCTGCGCAGCCGCCGCGCCTCGAGCGCGCACGCGACACGGCGCACGCCGCCGACCGTGCCGCGCTCGGCGTAGAGCCTGAACTTCTCCGAGTCGACGTCGACGAAGTCGACGATCGTCGCGAGCGGCGCGGGCCGCGCACCGCGCGGCGCGGCGCGCTCGAGCAGCGGCGCCATCGCGCCGCTGTAGACGACGGCCGCGTCGAACGGCGTTTCGCGGCACGCCTCGGCCAGCGCGCGCCGCAGCGCCGGCTCGGCGAAGTGCGCCGCGGTGAGCGCGCCGCCCGCGGCGACGGCCCACAGCGCGCGCAGCCGCGACGCACCGGGACGGACCGGCGCGACGAAGAGGCGCGCGACCTCGCTCCGCCACTCGGGCGCGCCGTCGCCGTCGCCATGCGCGTCGGAGGCGGCAAAGACGTGCACCTCGTGTTTCGCCGCGAGCGCGCGCACCTCGTGGTAGGCGCGGATCTTGTCGCCCTTCACGGGCCGGTCGGGGACCCGGTGCGCGAGGAAGAGGATCCGCATGGCGCGGCGGCGCGGCTCAGACGAGCAGGTCGCGCAGGTCGAGCGCCCAGCGGACGACGCCCGTGGGCAGGTGGTCCGGGTAGACGACGCAGACGACGATCATCGCGGCGAGGCCGAAGAGCAGGACCGCCGACGCGGCCACCTGCACCGTGCGCTGGAACCGGTTGCGGCGCACCTCGAGCACCGTCTGGATCGGGGCGACCTCGCCGAGCACCGGCAGCTTGAGCGAGACGCGCGCCTGCTCGGAGTGGGCGAACGAAGTGCGCAGGATCTCCCGGCCGATCACGATCGCGACGGCGGTCGCGAGCCCGAGCATCGTGCAGATGCCGAGCGCGAGCCAGCCGACCGAGGCCGTCGGCTTCGGCGCCGGCTGCGGCCGCTCGAGCGTGCGCAGCGGGAGGAGGTTCTTCGGGCCGCGCGCGTCGGCGAGCGCCTTCTTGTCGTAGTAGGGCCCCGCCACCGCCTGCTGGTCGAACACCGCCTGCTGCGCGGTCCAGACGTCCATGCGCAGCTGCGTGTACTCGCGCAGGACCTGCGGCAGCGTCTTCAGGAGGTCGCTCACCTCGCGCTTGCTGCTCTCGAGCAGCGCGCGCGCGGCGAGCTTGCCCTGCAGCTGCGCGTTCAAGTCGTCGCGCTCGCGCTTGAGCGCCTCGTACTTCGGGTTGGCGCGCGCCGCGGCGCTCACTTCGGCATGGTCGGGGGTGTTCGTGAACTGGAACGTGAGCTGGACGAGCTCGTCTTCGAGCGCCTTCACGGCGGGCCACCGCTCGGTGTAGTGCGCGCGCAGGAGCTCCTGCAGCTCGAGGTACGCCATCGAGATGCGCTGCACGATCGCCGCCTTCTCTTCGCTCATGACTGGGCCGGCCGACTCGAGCGTGGGCGACACGAGCGGCTTGCCGTCGGCGCCCAACGCCGAGATCTCGCGGTCGAGCTGGTCGAGCAGCACCTGGTCGTTGGTGATGTCGGGCCCGAGCGCGTCGAGGGCGGCGCCGAGGTCGTCGAGGCGCACCTGCTGGTCCTGGTGCTGGTTGATGGCGGAGATGCCGTGCCGCATCTCGAACTGCTCGACGTCCTTGGTGCGCTGCTCGAGCGCGAGCTTCTTCTGCTGCAGCAGCCGCTGCTGGTCGGCGAGGCGCCGCGTGAGCTCCTCCACGTAGTCGGAGGTCGCGTTGTCCTTCCACAGGTTCACCAGCGTCTCGCAGAAGCGCGCCGCGTCGCCGCGGTCGCCCCAGGTGAAGGTGACCGTGACGACGCGCCCGCCGAGCTCGGCCGGGGCGACGTTCGCGCGCAGGTGCGTGCGCACGCGCTCGATGTAGTTCTGGCGCCCTTCGAGCGTGGTGCGCGCGTGGGCCCACGCCGGCCACTCGAGCTTGTTCAGGACCTCCTCGATCAGGTCGGAGGCGTGCAGCTGGTCCTCGAGCATCGAGCGGCTCTTGGGGCCCTGCTCGTCGTCGAGCGCCTTCTGGTCGGTGGCGTCGAAGACGACGCTCGACTTGATCAGCCCCCGGTAGGTCGAGGTCCACTGGCGCGGCACGTAGAGGAACGCCGCGATGCCGAGCAGCAGTCCGAGCCCGAGGCTGGTGGCGATGGTGAGCCAGCCGCGCCTCACCATCCCGAAGAACTGGCGGATCTGCTGCTGCGGGTCGACCTCGCGCTCGAACGGGTCCGCGCCGGCCGGCATCAGCCGCCCCCGGGGATCGCGAGGTCCGGGTCGAGCGGGGCGACCTGCATCTGGAACGAGCCGCCGGGCGGCGGCGCGTAGCCGAAGCCGCCGTAGCGGTTGTAGCCGCCGTTGTTGAAGCGGTTGGTGTCGGCGAACGTCTCGGTGAGGAAGAAGAGGCGGTCGAGCCCGAACAGGCTGGTCACGAGCAACGTGAGCGGCGCGAACAGCTTCTGCGTGAAGATCGTGATGTGGCCGAAGATGTTCGGCGGCACGTAGATGATGTCGTTCTCGCGCACCTCGACGTTGTTCTTCGACCAGCCGCCCTCGCGCATCGCGTCGTAGTCGAACTCGATCACCAGCGGGTGGTACGGGTCGGCGCGGACCAGCTTGATGCGGTCCGACGCCGCGAGCAGCGCGCTCGGCGGCGCCTGGATGAGCGCCGAGTAGATGGTCACGTCGCCGTTGAACGGGACGCGCTGCGCCCGGGGCAGGGCGAAGCCGTACGCGCCGATCAAGCCGTCCACGAAATACGCCTTCGAGCGCGGGAAGCGCAGCTCGACGTGCGGGTCGGCGGTCGTGTTGTACTCGCGCAGGCGGGCCTTCAGCATCTCCTGGCAGTCGGGGATGGTGAGGCCGGCGACGAAGACCTCGCCGACGTTCGCGACCGAGATCACGCCGTCCGAGCGGATGACGTAGCCCTCGTTGAACTCGGGATGCTCCTGGTCCACGACCATGATCGCGTCGCCGATGCCGAGGTAGTACTGCTCGTTGCTGTCGCCGACGTAGCGGTTGCCGAAGCCCCGCTGGTTCAGGAGCTGCTGCGTGCGTGCGTCGTCGGTCGTCGTGCACCCGGCTGCGGCGGCCGCGAGCAGCGCGGCGAGCGCGGTCCTCGCGATCCTCGACTGGCTCACGCTCGCTCCTCTCGTCCGGCCGCGGAAGCGTCCGGCGTGAGCCGCTTGGACGCGCGGCGCGCGCGGCGGATTCCCCCCTCCCTTCGGCCCCCCTCCCATCGGAGCTTGGTCGCGCCCGGGTTGACTGGCAGGCGGCGGTGGCTCATGGCGACGGCCCTCGCGGCGGGGCGGACCGGGTGGGAATCCGTTTCCCGTACTGCCTCTCATAGTAGTCGAGGTACGCGCCCGACCGGACGCGGGCGATCCATTCGGCGTGCGCGCGGTACCAGTCGACCGTCTCGCGCAGCCCCTGCTCGAAGGTGCGACGCGGCCGGAAGCCGAGCTCGCGCGCGATCTTCCCGGCGTCGATGGCGTAGCGGCGGTCGTGGCCGGGGCGGTCGTTCACGTAGCGGATCAGCTGCTCCCCCTTGCCCAGGATCCGGAGCAGGCTCCTCACCACGGTCAGGTTGGGCAGCTGGCAGTCGCCGCCGACGTTGTAGACCTCGCCCGGCTTCCCGCGCTCGAGCGCCGCCAGCAGCGCGTCGCAGTGGTCGTCGACGTGGATCCAGTCGCGCACCTGCATGCCGTCGCCGTAGACCGGCAGCGGCTTGTCGTCGAGCGCGTTGGCGATCATCAGCGGGATCAGCTTCTCGGGGAACTGCCACGGCCCGTAGTTGTTGGAGCAGCGCGTCACGACGACCGGCAGCCCGAAGGTGTGGAGGGCGGCGCGCGCGAGCAGGTCGGCGGACGCCTTGCTCGCCGAGTAGGGCGAGTTCGGGGCGAGCGGCGAATCCTCGCGGAAGAGCCCCTCGGGTCCGAGCGAGCCGTACACCTCGTCGGTCGAGACCTGCAGGAAGCGGGCGATCTTGCGCTCGCGTGCGACGTCGAGCAGGTTCTGCGTGCCGAGCACGTTGCTGCGGATGAAGACGGCGGGCTCGAGGATCGAGCGGTCGACGTGCGACTCGGCGGCGAGGTGGGCGACCGCGTCGATCGCCGGGTGCTTCTCGAAGACGGCGCGCAGCGCCTCGCGGTCGGCGAGGTCGCACTTCTCGAAGGCGTAGCGCGGGTCGTCCTCGACGTCGCTCAGGCGCTCGAGGTTGCCGGCGTAGGTGAGCGCGTCGAGGTTGACGACGCGCCAGTCGGGCCGCGCGGCCAGGACGCGCCGGACCAGGTTGGCGCCGATGAACCCGGCGCCGCCGGTGACGAGGAGGGTGGTCACGGGCGCCTCCCGGACGCGCGGCGGCGTCGGTACGCCGTCATGCGAGGTTGGCGCCGCCCTCGCGCACCAGCATGCTCGTCTTGAAGAGCGACTCGAAGGTGCCCGCGTCGCTCCACCAGCCCTCCACCTTGTCCCATTCGAGCTCGCCCTTCGCGAGGTAGGTGTTGTTCACGTCGGTGATCTCGAGCTCGCCGCGGCCGGACGGTTTCAGCGTCCGGATGATGTCGAACACCTGCGCGTCGTAGAAATAGATCCCGGTGACGGCCAGATTGCTCTTCGGCTGCCTGGGCTTCTCCACGATCCCGACCACGCGCGTCCCGGAGACCTCCGCGACCCCGAAACGCGCGGGATCTTCGACCTCCTTCAGGAGGATGCGCGCGCCGCGCGGCTGGGCGAGGAAGCGCTGCACCGAGGGCGCGATCGACCTCTGCAGCAGGTTGTCGCCCAGCACGACGCACATGCGCGCGTCGCCGACGAACGCCTCCGCGAGCCGCAGCGCGTCGGCGATGCCGCCCTCCCCCTGCTGGTAGGCGTAATAGATGTGGGCGCCGAAGTCCTTGCCGGAGCCGAGCAGCTTCAGGAAGTGGCCGGCCGAGTCGCCGCCCGTGACGATCAGGATGTCCTGCACGCCGCCTCGCACGAGACACTCGAGGGGATAGTAGACCATCGGCCGGTTGTAGATCGGCAGCAGGTGCTTGTTGGTCACCTTCGTGAGCGGCATGAGACGGCTGCCGAGCCCGCCGGCCAGGATCACACCCTTGAGCGCCATCGTCGCGATCTCCGTGTCCCCGGCCGCGCCGCGTCACGCCCCGCGGCGGTCGCGATACCACGCGACGGTCCGCGCCAGCCCCTCTTCGAACCGGACCGCCGGGTCATAGCCCAGGTCGCGCCGCGCGCGTGCGATGTCTGCCGTCGAGTGGACGATGTCGCCGACGCGCGCGGGGGCGAACTCCGGCGACGCCTTCGCGCCGGTCGCCGCGGCGAGCGCCGCGACCAGGTCGAGCAGGCTGCGGCTGCGCCCCGACGCGACGTTGAAGGTCGCGCCGCTCGCGACGTCGGCCGCGGCCGCGCGCGTCAGCGCCTGGACCACGTCGTCGACGCAGACGAAGTCGCGCGTCTGCTTTCCGTCGCCGAAGATCAGCGGCGGCTCGTTGCGCAGCAGCTTCTCGCAGAAGACCGAGATCACGCCCGAGTAGGGCGAGCCCGGGTCCTGGCGCGGTCCGTAGACGTTGAAGAAGCGCAGGACGACGGCGCGCAGGCCGCGGCCCGCGCCGAGCAGCCGGCAGTAGTGCTCGCCGAGGAGCTTCTGCGCGGCGTAGGGCGACTTCGGGTCGAGCCGCTGCTCCTCGACGGCGGGGCCGGCGCCGGCGTCGCCGTAGACGGCGCAGGAGCCGGCGAAGATCAGCCGTTCCACGCCGGCGCGCGCCGCCTCGACGGCGACGCGCATCGTCCCGCCGGCGTTCACCTCGTGCGCGAGCTCGGGCTCCTCGAAGCTCTTCTGCACCGACGGGCGGGCGGCGAGGTGGAAGACGCGCCGCACGCCGGCCATCGCGCGCCGCACGGTCGCGGCGTCGGCGACGCTGCCGCGCACCAGTTCGACCTTCGCGAGCGAAGCCGCCAGGTTCTCCTCCCGGCCGCTCGAGAGGTCGTCGAGCACGCGCACCGGCTCGCCCGCCCGCACCAGCGCGTCGACAAGATGGGATCCGATGAAGCCGGCGCCGCCCGTGACGAGATTCATCGAGTCACGCCCTTGATCACGAGATTCATCGAGTCACGCCCATGATCATGAGGTTCACAGGCCGCCCCCCTCGGCGAGGAAGCGCTCGATCCGGTCGACGATGCGCGGCGCGGCCTTCCCGTCCCACAGCTCGGGGACGCGGAACGCGGCCGGGTCGCGCGCCAGCATCTCGCGTGCGCAGGCGACGACGCGCGCCGGGTCGTTGCCCGCGAGCACGTTGCCGCCGCACTCGACCGTGCTCGGTCGCTCGGTGTTCTCGCGCAGCGTCACGACCGGCACCTTGAGCACCAGCCCCTCCTCCTGCACGCCGCCCGAGTCGGTGAGGATCAGCGCCGCGCGCGCCATGGCGGCCAGGAAGTCGACGTAGCCCAATGGCTCGACCAGCACGAGCCCGCGCGCCGCCTGCACGCGCTCGAGCAGGCGCGCCTCCTCCAGACGCCGGCGCGTGCGCGGATGGATCGGCCACACCAGCGGAAGCTCGCCCGCAATGTCGATCAGCGCGCCGACGATCCCGGCCAGCGCGCGCGGCTCGTCGACGTTGGACGGCCGGTGCAGCGTGACGACGCCGTGGCGCGCCGGCCAGCCGGCCGGCGGCGGGCGGCCGCGCGCCGCCGCGCGGAACTTCTCGAGCGTGTCGATCATCGTGTTGCCGACCAGGGCGACGCGGTCCATGCGCGCCCCCTCGCGCCGCAGGTGGTCGACGCCCGCCGGCTCCGTGCAGAAGAGGAGCGAGCTCACCGCGTCGGTCGCGAGGCGGTTGATCTCCTCCGGCATGGTGCGGTCGAGGCTGCGCAGGCCCGCCTCGACGTGCGCGACCGGGATCCCGAGCTTCACCGCGGCGAGCGCCGCCGCGAGCGTCGAATTCACGTCGCCCACCACGACGACGAGGCGCTGCGGGTTCGCGACCAGCCACTCCTCGACGCGGCGCATCGCCTCGCCGGTCTGGCCGGCGTGGCTCGCCGATCCGACGTTCAGGTCGACGTCGGGCTGCGGGAAGCCGAGGTCGCGCAGGAAGGAGCCGGCCATGCTCTCGTCGTAGTGCTGGCCGGTGTTGACCAGCCGGACCGCGCCGCCGCGGCGCGCGAGTTCGTGGAGCACGGGGGCGGCCTTCATGAAGTTCGGCCGCGCCCCGACCACGATCGCGACCGAGCGCGCCGCGCCGTTCATCGCCGCGCGCCCGCCGAGGGCTCCGCGCGCAGCCACTGCACGAAGCGGCGGATCCCCTCCGGCAGCGCGACGCGCGGGTCGTAGCCGAGCACGCGGCGCGACTTCGTGATGTCCGCGCAGGTCGCCGGCACGTCGCCCGCCTGGTCGGGCAGCTGCTCGATCTTCGGCGTGACGCCGAGCTCCTTCGCGAGCAGCGCGACGAGCTGGTCGAGCGAGTGCATCTGCGACTCGCCGAGGTTGAACACGTCGAAGCCGTCGTCGCGGTCGACCGCCTTCACGACGCCGTCGAGGATGTCGTCGACGTAGGTGTAATCGCGCACCGACGAGCCGTCGCCGAAGCGCGGGATCGGCTGGCCGGCCAGCATCAGGCGCGCGAACTTGTGGATCGCCATCTCCGGGCGCTGGCGCGGCCCGTAGACCGTGAAGAAGCGCAGCACCGTGACGCGCATCCCGTGCAGCGCGTGCCACGTGGCGCAGAGCAGCTCGGCGGCGCGCTTGGTCGCGGCGTAGGGGGAGATCGGGCGGTCGGCGACGTCCTGCTCGGTGAAGGGCGGCTTGCTGCCGGCGCCGTAGACCGACGACGTGCTGCCGTAGACGAGGCGCCGGCACCCGGCGGCGGTCATCGCGTCGAGCAGGTTCAGCGTGCCGGTGACGTTGACGTCGACGTAGAGCTGCGGCTTGACGATCGACGGGCGCACGCCCGCCTGCGCGGCGAGGTGCACGACCGCGTCGGGCCGCTCCGCCGCGAGCGCCTCGTGCATCGCGGCCCGGTCGCGCAGGTCGATCTCGAGCAGCTTGAAGCGCGGCGACGCCGACGCCCCGGCGAGGTTCCGCCGCTTGATCGCCGGGTCGTAGAAGGGGTCGAAGTCGTCGAGGCCGGTCACGGCGTCGCCGCGCGCGAGCAGGCGGTCGACGAGCGTCGACCCGATGAAGCCGGCGGCGCCGGTGACGAGGATGCGTTTCATGCCGCGCGTCTCACTCACAGTCGGAGGATGCGCGCCTTGGCGGCGCGCCCCTTGGTCGCGTTGCGCGAGTCGACCACGAGCGGCGCGTGCTCGAGCACGAGGTCGAGGTCGACGGCGCGGTGGTCGGTGACGATCACGGCGCAGTCGAGCTTGCGCAGCATCTCCGCGCCGAGCGCCACCGAGCGCAGCTTCCCCCACCCCACCTCGACCTCGGGCGCGTGCGGGTCGTGGTAGGCGACCTCGGCGCCGCGCTCGTGCAGTTTGGTCGCGATGTCGAAGGCCGGCGACTCGCGCACGTCGGAGACGTCGCGCTTGTAGGCGAAGCCGAGGATCAGCACCCTGGCGCCGCGCACCGCCTTGCCGGTCTCGTTCAGGCCGGCGGCCACCTTGTTCACGATGAACTCGGGCATCGCCGAGTTGATCTCGCCGGCCAGCTCGATGAAGCGCGCCTTCGCGTGCAGCGTCCGCATCTTCCACGACAGGTAGAACGGGTCGACCGGGATGCAGTGGCCGCCGAGTCCGGGCCCGGGATAGAAGGGCATGAAGCCGAACGGCTTGGTCGCCGCGGCGTCGATCACCTCCCACACGTCGATGCCGAGCCGCTCGCACAGGAGCGCGACCTCGTTCACCAGCCCGATGTTCACCATGCGGAAGGTGTTCTCGAGGATTTTCACCATCTCCGCGGTGGTGGCGTCGCGCACCGGGACGATCTTCTCGAGCGTGCTGCCGTAGAGCGCGCACGCCGCCGCGCCGCACTTCTCGGTCACGCCGCCCACGACCTTCGGCGTGTTGCGGACCGTGAAGGCCTTCGAGCCGGGGTCGATGCGCTCGGGCGAGAAGGCGAGGAAGAAGTCCCTCCCGACCTGGAGGTTCTGCTCCTGCGCGCCGGACAGCCGCGGCAGCACCACCTCCATCGTCGTGCCGGGGTAGGTGGTGCTCTCGAGCACGACGAGCTGGCCCGGCTGCAGCCGCTTCTCGATCTCGAGCGTCGCGCTCACGATGAAGCTGATGTCGGGATCGCCGCTCTTGTTGAGCGGCGTCGGGACGCAGACGACCACGGCGTGCGCGCGCGCGAGCTCGCCGAAGTCGGTCGACGCGCGGAACTTCCGGCGGTCGAGCTGCGCGCGCAGCGCCTCGGGCTTCACGTCGTCGACGTGACTCCTGCCCTTCTGCAGCGCGTCGATCTTCTTCTCGTCGACGTCGAGGCCGACCACCTCGAACCCCTCCTCGGCGAAGGCGAGCGCGAGCGGGAGCCCGACGTAGCCGAGCCCGAGGACGGCGATGCGCGCGTCCTTGCGCTCGATCCGTTCCAGCAGTTCCCGGTGCGTCATGGCCGGCGGCGGTCGCGCCCGGTCACGTCGGGGTCGGGCTGCCGGCGGCGCGCAGCCGGCGCTCGAAGTCGGGGAGCGTGAGCTTCAGCCCCTCCTCGAGCGAGACCTTCGGCTCCCAGCCGAGCTTCGCGCGCGCCTTGGTGATGTCGGGCTGGCGGACCTTCGGGTCGTCGACCGGGAGCGGCCGCTCGACCACCTTGCTCTTCGAGCCGGTCAGCTCGCGCACCTTCTGCGCGAACTCGCGGATCGACATCTCGCGCGGGTTGCCGATGTTGGTCGGCTCGGTCTCCTGGCTCCGGGCGAGGCGGTAGATGCCGTCCACGAGGTCGGAGACGTAGGTGAAGCTGCGCGTCTGCGAGCCGTCGCCGAAGATCGTGATCTCCTTGCCGAGCAGCGCCTGCGTCATGAAGGTCGGCAGCGCGCGCCCGTCGTTCAGCCGCATGCGCGGGCCGTAGGTGTTGAAGATGCGGACGATGCGCGTCTGCACGCCGTGGTAGCGGTGGTAGGCCATCGTCATCGCCTCGGCGAAGCGCTTGGCCTCGTCGTAGACGCCGCGTGGGCCGACCGGGTTGACGTTGCCCCAGTACGACTCCTTCTGCGGGTGGACCTGCGGGTCGCCGTAGACCTCGGAGGTCGACGCGAGCAGGAAGACGGCGTTCTTCGCCTTGGCGAGGCCGAGCGCCTTGTGCGTGCCGAGCGACCCCACCTTGAGCGTCTGGATCGGGTAGTCGAGGTAGTCCTTGGGGCTGGCCGGCGACGCGAAGTGGAAGATGAAGTCGACCTTGCCCTCGACGTGGATGTAGTTGGTGACGTCGTACTTCACGAACGAGAACGCCTTGTCCTTGAAGAGCGGCTCGACGTTGCTCACGTCGCCGGTGAGCAGGTTGTCGAGGACGATGACGTCGTGGCCCTCCGCGAGGAGGCGCTCCGCGAGGTGCGAGCCGAGGAACCCGGCGCCGCCGGTGATGACCGATCGTGGCATTACTCGTCCCACTCCTTCCGGCGCGGATCGCCGAGCGGCGCGCGCGCGAGCCTCAGCATCTCTCCCGGCCGCAGCACGACGCGCGCCCCGCAGGCGCGCGCGATCGCCGACACCGGGCCGTCGCCGTGCACCTCGATCGCGTCGCCATCGACGCGCAGCCCGATCTCCGGTTGCGCCACGACGACGAGGCGGCCGCGCGCGTCGTCGCCGGTCGCCGCGTCGTGCGTGAGGTTCGGCACGAACGCGGCCGGCTCGGCGAGCACCGGCAGCATCACGCGGTGGCCCGGCTCGAGCGTGAGCAGCGTCGCCCCGAGGTAGGGGCTGCGCAGCACGACCGGGTCGGGACCGCTGTTGCGGATCTCCAGCGCGCGCAGGTCGAAGTCGTGCAGCGTGATGCGCGCGTTGCGGCCGGCGAGCTCGTTGCCGCCCGGGAGCGCGAGCACCGTGTCGACGTCGCCGCGCCCGAGGAAGAGGTAGGCGGAGCGCGACAGCCTCTCGAATTCGACCTGGCGCGGGTTGGCGAGGCCGTCGCTCGTGAAGCGCAGCAGCGCGGGGCCCTCGATCTTGAAGCTCGCGCCGTCGGAGTAGTCGACCAGCGTCACCGCCTTGGGTCCTTGGCGCAGCTCGTCGCCGGGGGCCATCTCGGCGTGCTTGTCCCAGTAGGAGAGGTCGCGCTGCAGGCCGGCGTGGACGACCTGCACGACGTCCGACATGCGCGTCGCGCGGATGACGCGGTCCGCGGGCGCGCGCTCGGCAGCGGCGGCGGCGCGGGCGCCCGTCGCCGGACGGTCGGTGGAAGGGACGCGACCGGAGCGCTCGGAGGCGAGTCGCTTGAGGAGCTCCTCGAGGTCCTTTGAGCGCGGCGCCTCCTGCGGAGACGCCGCTGGCGAGCGCGGCGCCTCCTGCGGAGGAGCTGCCGGCTTCCCGGGCGCGGCCGGCGCCGGCGCGTCCTGGAACGCGCGCGCCCCGGCGGCGCCGAGCAGCACGCAAGCTGCGGCCGTCACGACCGAACGCATGCGCTCTCCCCGTAGTTGTCGTCCCGCCGTTCCGACGACCGCGCCGGTGCGAACGTCCCGACGGGTATCGGCCGGGGCTCCCGGCGGCCTTTCATCCTGCGCGTCGCGGGACGCCGTCCCGGGGTGCACGTCGCGGGACGCCGCCCCGGCCCATCGAAACGCTCACCTCGGGCCGTCGCCGAGCAGGTGCGTCTCGACGTACTTGGTGTCCATCTTCGCCAGACGGAACGCCTCGCTGCGCAGGATCTCCCGATGCAGCGGGATCGTGGTCTTGACGCCTTCGACCACGAACTCGTCCAGCGCGCGCTGCAGCGTAGCGATCGCCTCGTCGCGCGTCCGCCCGCGGACGATCAGTTTCCCGATCATCGAATCGTAAAAAGACGGGATGCGGTAGCCCGCGTGCGCATGGGTATCGAGGCGGACGTTGCGCCCTCCCGGCGGGATCCAGGTCGTGATCAGACCCGGCGAGGGCTTGAAGCCGCTGTCGGGGTCCTCGGCGTTGATCCGGCATTCGATCGCGTGGCCGTCGATCCGGATCTCCTCCTGCCGCCACGGCAGCCGCTCGCCTGCCGCGACGCGGATCTGCGCCTCCACCAGGTCGAGCCCGGTGACCTCTTCCGTGACCGGGTGCTCGACCTGGATGCGCGCGTTCACCTCCATGAAGTAGAAGCGGCCGCTCATGTCGAGCAGGAACTCGACGGTGCCGGCGTTCACGTAGTTCGCCTGGCGGCACAGCGCGCGCGCGGCCGTGCCGAGCTGCTCGCGCAGCTCGGGCGTGACGACGGGCGAGGGCGCCTCCTCGATCAGCTTCTGGTGGCGGCGCTGCGTGGTGCAGTCGCGCTCGCCGAGGCTGAACACCTGGCCGTGGCCGTCGGCGATGAACTGCACCTCGATGTGGCGCGCCTTCTCGATCATCTTCTCGAGGTAGACGCCGCTGTCGCCGAAGGCCGCCTCCGCCTCGTTGCGCGCCGCGAAGTAGCCGTTGACCAGCGCGACGTCGTTGTGGGCCATGCGCATGCCGCGGCCGCCGCCGCCCGCGACCGCCTTGATCATCACGGGGTAGCCGAACTGGCGCGCGACCTCGAGCGCCTCCTTGTCGCTGGTCACCGGGCCTTCGCTGCCGGGGATGGTCGGGACGCCGGCCTTCTTCGCGACCGCCTTCGCCTTCGACTTGTCGCCCATCAGGTCGATCGCCTCGGGCGACGGGCCGATGAAGGTGATGTTGCAGCTGCGGCAGACCTCGGCGAAGTGCGAGTTCTCCGAGAGGAAGCCGTAGCCGGGATGGATCGCGTCGACGTCGGCGACCTCGGCGGCGCTCACGATGCGCGCAATGTCGAGATAGCTCTGCGCCGAGCGCGGCGGGCCGATGCAGATGGTGTCGTGGGCGAGGCGCAGGTAGCGCGCGCCCTTGTCCGCCTCGGAGTAGACCGCGACCACCTCCACCCCGAGCTGGTGGCACGCCCGCATGACGCGCAGCGCGATCTCGCCCCGGTTGGCGATCAGGATGCGTCGGAACATGCGGCGCGGCTCAGCGCTGGATCAGGAACAGGGGCTGGCCGTACTCGACCGCTTCGCCGTTCTCGACCAGGATCTGCAGCACCTTGCCGGGCTTCTCGGCCTTGATCTCGTTCATCACCTTCATCGCTTCGATGATGCAGAGCGTCGAGTCGGCCTTGACCAGGTCGCCCTCCATCACGAACGCCTTCGCCTCGGGCGAGGCGGCCCGGTAGAAGGTCCCGACCATCGGCGAGAGGAATGGATCGCCGGCGGCCTTCGCCTTCGCGGGGGCGGCGGGCGCGGCGGCCGGGTTCCCGGCGGGTGCGGCGAGCGGCGCGCCGACGGCGTAGGTCGCTGGTCCCGCCTTGCTCATGCGCACCGAGCGGCCGTCGAGCCCGATCTCGAGCTCGGTCAGGCCGTGCTCGTGCATCAGCTCGAGCAGGCGTTCCAGCCGCGCGACCTCCTCGTCGGAGGGCTGCGGCGCCGCGCCCGCCTTCGCCGGGCGTTCGCCCGCGCGCTTCCTCGCTGCCATTCCCCACCCCTCCGTGAATGTGCCTCGCGGCCCCGGTTCAGACGCGGGAGACGTAGGTACCGGTCCGCGTGTCGACGCGGATGCGCGTGCCGGACTCGACGAACGAGGGCACGTAGACGATCGCGCCGGTCTCGATCTTGGCCGGCTTGCCGCCGCCGGCGGCCTGCTGGCCGCGGATGTGCGCCTCGGCCTCGACGACGTCGAACTCCATGAAGTCGGGCAGCAGGATGCCGACCACCTCGCCCTCGTAGAGCTTCACGGAGCACTTCGTGTTCTCCTTGAGGAAGCTCTGCATGTGCTCGACCAGCTTCTTGTGGATGTGGTGCTGCTCGAAGCTGGTCGTGTCCATGAAGACGAAGTTCTCGCCCTCGCGAAAGAGGTACTCCCACTCCGCCTTCTCGATGATCGCCTGCTCGACCTTCTCCTTGGAGTCGAAGGTCGGCTCGAGGACCTGCCCGGTCCGGACGTTCTTCAGTTTCGAGCGGACGAACGCCGTCCCCTTGCCGGGCTTCACGAACTGGAACTCGATGATGTCCCACAGCTGACCGTCGTAGACGATCGTGATGCCGTTCTTGAAGTCGTTGCTCGAGATCGTGGCCATGGCGGTCCTGGAGGGGGCTCGGGACGGACGGAGGGGGCGCCATTAAGGGGCCCTCCCCCGGGCGTGTCAAGGAACGCCGGAGGCCGCGCGGATCGCGGGGAGCTGCAGTTCGGCGAGCTGCACGGCGGTGAGCGCCGCACCTTTGCGAAGCTGATCGCCGGCGAGGAAGAACGCGAACGAACCGGGCTGATCGCCCGGCCGCAGCCGCCCGACGTGGATGCCGTCGCTGCCCGCGGCCTGGCGCGGCGTCGGCATCACGCCGCGCGCGAGCTCGTCCTTGAGCTCGACGCCGGGCGCGGCGGCGAGCGCGGCGCGGACCGCGGCGAGCGTCGCGCCAGTGTCCTTGAGCTCGACGTACACCGATTCGGAGTGGGCGCGCAGCACCGGCACGCGCACGCAGGTCGCGACGATCGGCAGGTCGGGGCGCGCGAGGACGCGGCGCACCTCGGCCGCGACCTTCTTCTCCTCGCCCGTCGAGCGCGCGGCGACGTCGTCGCCCGCGTCGATGTCGCCGATGGCGGGGATGCAGTTGAAGGCGAAGGGCTCCGGCGCGCCAGCCGTCGGCGCCGCAGCCGCCGACGGCGTGCCCGACTGCGTGGCCGACAGGGCGGCCGCCGAGTCGGCGGCCTGGGCGGTCGCGTCGCCCGGCGCGCCGTCGAGCTCGCGGCGCAATTCGTCTTTCAGCCGCTCGAGCGCGCGCCGGCCCGCGCCGGAGACCGCCTGGTAGGTCGAGACGACGACGCGCGCGAGCCCGAAGGCGCGCTCGAGCGGCGCGAGCGCGAGCACGAGCAGGATCCCGGTGCAGTTGCCGACCGAGGCGACGTGGTGACGGTCGGTCAGCTCGCGCGCGTTCACCTCGGGCACGACGAGCGGCACCTCGGGGTCGAGCCGGTAGGCGCTCGTGTTGTCGTAGACGCGCACGCGCGCGCCGCGCAGCTGCGGGACGAGCCGGCGCGACACGCTCGCGCCGGCGGAGAGGAATGCGACGTCGCAGGTCTTCAGCAGCTCGACGTCGAGCGGCACGACGGCGACGCGGCGGCCGCGGAACTCGACGAAGCGGCCGGCGCTGCGCTCCGACGCCATCGGCAGCAGCTCGCTGACGGGGAAGCGGCGCTGCTCCATCACGCGCAGCAGCTCCTCCCCCACCGCGCCGGTCGCTCCGACGATCGCCACCCGCAGGCTCATCGCCCGATCTCCTTCTGGCAGTCGGCCACGCCGCCGGCGAGCAGGCGCGCCGCGTGCGCGACCACCAGCAGCACGACGCCAAAACACTCGACCGCGCCCTT
>DAINBU010000065.1:0-27116 GCA_036732755.1 Planctomycetota bacterium | reverse complement strand
GTTCGACGCCGCCCCCCTTCACCGTCGTCTTCAAGGCCGCCGTGTTGGTCGAGGTCGCGGCGAGCCGCGCCCCCTTCGCGAGACGCGCATCGCCGAAGCGGACGCCCTCCGCCGCCTTCTCCTGCGCGACGAGCGCGGCGGCCACGACGAACGCGATGCCCGGGATCACGCCGCACCTCCCCGCCGCCGCAAGACCGCTTCTCGATAGAGCCGCTCGTACTCGCCGGCGAACCGCTCCCACGACCAGTCGAGCCGCATCGCCTCGCGCTTCATCGCCTCGATGTGGGGGCGCCGGTCGTGCCACGTCGACAGCGCCCACGCGCAGGTGTTGTAGAGCGCGGTCGGCGTCAGGTCGCCGAAGATGAAGCCGGTGCCGCTCCCGCGGCGCTCGTCGTAGCTGGTCACCGTGTCGAGCAGCCCGCCCGTCGCGCGCACGATCGGCAGCGTGCCGTAGCGCTGGCTGTACATCTGGTTCAGGCCGCACGGCTCGAAGCGCGACGGCATCACGAAGAAGTCGCTGCCCGCCTCGATGCGGTGCGAGCGCGCGTGGTCGAACGAGAACCAGGCGCGGAACTTCGCGGGATGGCGCGCGGCGAGCTCGCCGAGGAAGCGCGCCGCGTCGGGATCGCCCGAGCCGAGCAGGACGACCTGCAGGTCGAGCCCGAGCAGCCCGAGCAGGGCGTGCGCGAACGCGTCGATCCCCTTCTGGTAGGCGAGCCGCCCGACCCACCCGAAGAGGGGGACGTCGGCGCGCTCGGGGAGGCCCGCGTCGCGCTGCAGGGCGCGCTTGCACTCCGCCTTGCCGGCCGGTCGCTTCGCGTCGTAGTGCGCCGCGATGTGGGGGTCGGTCGCGGGGTTCCACTCCTCGACGTCGACGCCGTTCAGGATCCCGTGCAGGTCGACGGCGCGCTCGCGCAGGACGCCGTCGAGGCCGCAGCCGAACTCGGACGTCTTGATCTCGCGCGCGTAGTTCGGGCTCACCGTCGTGAGCAGCGTCGCGTGCCAGAGGCCGCCCTTCATCAGGTTGAGCGTGCCGAAGTGCTCGAGGCCCTTCCCATGGAGGTGCTCGGCGCCGAGGCCGGCGAGCCAGAGCTGGCGCGGCTCGAACTCGCCCTGGAAGGCGAGGTTGTGGATGGTGAAGAGCGACGCGCTGCCGTGCAGCGGCCGGGACCATTCCACGGTGTTCAAGTAGACGGGGACCAGCGCCGCCTGCCAGTCGTGGGCGTGGACGACGTCGGGGAGCCAGTTCGAGGCGGTGCAGAGCTGCAGCGCGCCGCGCGACAGGAAGGCGAAGCGCTCGAGGTTGTCGCCGTACGCCGCGTCGGGCGACCCGTAGAGGTGGGGGCGGTCGAAGAAGCGGCGATGCTCGAGGAAGTAGACGCGCACGTCGCTGCCCGGCAGCCGGCCGAGGCGCACCGCGGCGAACTCCGGCCCCCATCCCATCGGCACCGCGAGCACGCCGTCGAGGAGCTCGAAGGCATCCCACGGCATGCCCTGGTAGAGCGGCAGGACGACCCGGACCTCGTGGCCGCGGCGCGCGAGGTACTTGGGGAGCGCGCCGACCACGTCGCCGAGCCCGCCGGTCTTCGCGAACGGTGCGCATTCGGAGGCGACGAAGAGGATCCGCATCGGCCGCGCCGCGCCTACGAGCCGAGCCGCGTGAGCTTGAGCGACTCGGGCTTCACCTCGAGCCGGCCCTTCGAGGCGCGCAGCTCGACGACCAGCTCGACGTCGCGCTGCTCTTCGAGGACCTCGAATTCGTACTGCACCGTCTTCCACGTCGCGGTGCCGTCGAGCCCGCCTTCGCGCTTCGCGCCGGAGATGCGCAGCCCCGCGCCCGCGCCCGGCGCATCCTCCTCCGCGAGCGCCGCGACCTCCTTGACCTTGAGCACGCCGGCCAGCCGGTAGCGCCCCTTCGCGAGCAGGACGGCGCGCCTAAAGCCGGCGACGCACTGGCCGGAAGCCCCGCACGCGACGACGAAGCGGCGCTCGCCGTTCGCCTTCTCCTCGCCGACCTGCGCGTCCTCCGACTCCGACATCGGGTGCCACCTCTCGATGCGGACCGGCACGTCGAGTGAGAAGACGAGCGGCTTGGGGTCGGGCTGCGTGCGCTGCTCGCGGAGCGACCGTTCGCGCTGCTCGATCAGGTTCTTCAGGTCGCGCACGCGCCCCTCGTAGGCGTGGGCGGCCTCGAGGTCAGTGGCGGCGAGCACCTTGGCGAGGCGGCGACTCACCTCGTCGATCTTCCTGCCGAGCTTCGTCGCGTCGAACAGCGGCAGCAGCTCGCCGACGCGCTTGCGCCAGGCGGCGCGCCACTCCGGGTTCTTCATCTGGCTCGCCGCGACCAGCGCGGTCGGCGCGTCGAGGATCGAGGCGTTCGGGTCCTGCAGCACCTGGTCCATGCCGTGCGTGAGGAAGACCGCCTTGCCGCTCTTCGGCTCGAAGTAGACGCGGTAGTTGTTGTGGTTCAGGCTGTATCCGTCCCAGTGGCCGAGCATCAGCTCCATCGCGACGAAGGTGAGGAAGGCCTTCCCGTCGACCAGCTCGTCGAGGCGCGGCCAGCGCTTCTTCAGATCGGGCTCGAGGCACGCCTCGCGCAGCGCCTTCAGGTCGGAGTGGTCGTCGGGCCCCTTGCCGCACTCCTTCTTCAGGTCGGCGTCGACGTCCTGGCAGAAGCCGCCGTCGTAGAGGTTGCCCGCCGCCTCCTTGAAGGAGCGCTTCACCAGCAGCTTGTCGAAGCCCTCCTTCAGGACGTAGAGGCCGAGGTCGCGCTCGTTGAGCCATACGCGGGCGTGGGTCACGCGCGGCGTCGCGACGCCGGCGGCACGGCAGAGCTCGGAGCCGATCCACTCGCGCAGGTACGTGTCGTCCTGCACGCTGTTGTTGAGGTGGAACTTGGCGAGGCCGTGGAAGCGCGCGTCGTCGTCGTCGCGGTCGACCCGGAGCGTGAACGCCGGCTGGTCGTCGATCGCTTGGAAGCTGCCGGCGGAGCCCTTGAGCTTGATCGAGACGCCTTCGTAGACGGTCTTGTCGTTCTCGCGCACGCGGCAGCGCACGTACTCGCGCGCGTTCGCGCGCAGCTTCTCGACGTCCTCGGGCGCGAGCTCGAGCTTCAGCCGCGGGATCTCGCCCTTCTTGAAGAAGGCGTCGCTCGGGTCGGCGGCAACCTTGCTCGCGCCGTCCTGAGGCGCGGCGGCGGAGACGAGCACGGCGAGCGCGAGCGCCGCGACGACCATCGCTCACGCTTCTCCCAATTCGACGTGCTGCACGCCCTCGAGGCCGTTCAGCTCGGAGACCATCTCGATCGGTTTCCCGTCGTCGCGCATCTCGAGGCGATACGTGAGCTCGAGCGCGGCGCCCTGCCGCACCGTCGTCGTGCGCTTCAGCTGCCAGGAGGTCGCGTGCTTGCGCAGCGTCGCACCCACGACGCCCTCGGGATCGCGCCCGCCGCCCAGCCGCACCACGAGCTGCTGCGCGACGACCGTCCCGGCTCTTCCGGCCGAGAGGAAGCCGAGTCCGAGCGCGACGAGCGCGACGAGCGGCACGCCGACGACCGTCAGCATCCAGTTGCCGACGCCGATCGCCATGCCCGAGACGACCGCGAAGACCACGAACGCGGTGTCGCGCGTGTCCTCGAGGATCGTGCGGAAGCGGACGATCGCGAGCGCGCCGACCAGGCTGAAGGCGCGCGCGATGCTGTCGTCGACGACCAGCGCCGTCATCGCGACCAGCACCGTCAGCAGCACGAGCGTCGTCGCGTGGCGGTCGAGCGACGCGGGCGGGCGGCGCGTGCTGGCGCGGTACGCCCGGGCGATCAGGAAGCCGACCGCGGCCGCCGCGGCGAGCCGCAGCGCGTAGCGGCCGAGCGAGTCCCACGTCGCGCCGTCAGCCATCGGTGCCATTCCTCGCCTCCACCAGCCCCGCGGCGACCGCCGTTTTGCGGTACTTCGAGAAGCCCGACGGCTCGAGCCCGACCTCCGCGAGCAGCTGCTTGAAGAGGTGGGGGAGCGCGTCGCGGAACTTGAGCTCGACGACGACGCGGTCGGGCACGAGCGCGTGGCGCGGGTCGCCCGCTGCGGCGAGGTCCCACGCCCGGCGAGCCCTGCCCTCGAGCGCATGATCGAGCGTGAGCCGGAACGGGCCGTGGTCGCCGCTGCCGAGGAAGGCGGTGCGCCGGTAGGCGACGGTGCAGGTGGGCGCGAGGCCGAGGTCCGCCACCTCCTCGTCGAACCAGCGCGGCGCACCGAGCCGCGCGATCTCCGGCAGCTCGACGCGCACGCGGCGCTTCTGCACGCGGTCGCCCGTGCGCACCTTCTTCTCGAGCCACGCGACCGCCTCGGCGCCGTAGCGGCGGATGCGGTACTTGGCGCCGTGCAGCTCGGGCGCCCGGTGGAAGACGGCGAAGTCGGGCGTGTCGAGGTAGAGCGTCGTCACGAAGTAGGCACCGCTGCTCGATGAGCCGCCGCCTTCGGCGGCGTGGGGGTCGCCGTGCGGGTCGGGGCGCATCCCCGCGCGCGCCCACGCGACGACCCGCGCTGCGATCTCGGGTGTGACGAGGAACTTCTGCTCGAAGGCCGCCGGCGGGACGGCGACGGCGTCGCCGTCCTCCCCGACGAGCGACGGCGAGAGGTCGCCGCTCATCCCGCGTAGACGCGCCAGTCCGCGTCGGCGAACAGGTTGTCCTTCGCCTCGAGCGCCTTGAGGTAGGGCTCGTCGATGCGGCCGTGCACGAGCTCGTCGTGGAGCTTCATGAAGCGCAGGATCGCCTCGTTGGTGCGGCGCGTCGCGTACGAGACGGTCGTGCCGGTCTTCATGATGAAGGCCCAGTCGCTCGACTGCGCCAGCAGGAGCTCGCGCACGCACTGCTTCAGCGCCCGCTCCTCGAGCGGACCGGGCGGCGTGCCGCCCGCCGCGAACTTGCGTGCGAGGGCGACCATCCGCTCCGCCGCCTCGTGCAGGTGGCGGTAGACCCAGGCGTTGCTCTCGTTCAGCCAGTATTCGTTGAAGCCCTTCGCGCCCCACGACGACGCACTCGGCGTCGCGACCTGGTTCTTGGGGTGGCGGTCGAGGTAGGCCGAGACGGTGATCGGCTCGACCGAGCGGTCGTTGAAGTGCATCTGCCGGAAGAGGTCGTCGAGGAACTGCACCCCTTCGAACCACCAGTGGCCGAAGAGCTCGGCGTCGAAGGGGGCGACGATCAGCGGCGGCCGGTCGAGCTTCCCGCGCAGCGCCTCGCTCTGACGCCGGCGGCTCTCCCGGAAGTGGGTGGCGTGCAGCCCCGCCTTCCCGCGCGCGACCTCGGGGTCGTAGACCCACTTGTCGTGCAGCTGCGAGTGGGTGATCGCGTGGTACTTGAAGCCGGTGTAGAGGCGGTGGCCCTCGGGATGGATCCAGGGGCCGATGACGTCGAGCGGCAGGTCGAAGCCGATGTCGCGGTAGAAGTCGCGGTACTGCGAATCGCCGGGGTAGCCCTCCTTGGCGCTCCAGACCTGGCGCGACGCCTCGTCGTCACGGGCGACGGCGGCGACGCCGTCGTGGCAGTAGAGCGGCGCGTGGATGCCGAAGACCGGCGGGTGCTGCGCATTCGCGAGCGCGTGCGAGTCGACGAAGAAGTAGCGGACCGCCGCCGCGCGCAGCAGCTCCTCGACGCCCGGGACGTAGCCGCATTCGCCCAGCCACATGCCCGGCGTGCGCCGCCCGAAGCAGCGCTCGTAGAGGTCGGCCGCGAGCTCGACCTGCGCCCGCATCGCCGGCCAGTTGCGGTCCATCAGGGGCAGGAACGCGTGCGTCGCGTTCGAGGTGATCACCTCGAGCCCGGTGGCGGCGTCCTGAAGCCGCCGAAACGCGCGGACGAGGTCGCCGTCGTGCGCGCGCCACGTCCCGCGCAGCGCGACGAAGCGGTCGCGATACATGAGCGCGAGCTTCCCGTACCACGGCTCTTTCCTGGTGCGCTCGATCTCGCGCTCGCCCAGCGCGATCAGGTCGTCGAGGTGCTGGGCGATGCGCTGCTTCAGGAGGTCGTCGCGCAGCATGCAGAGCAGCGGCGCGGAGAGGCTCAGCGTGCAGCGGAACGGGACGCGGTCGGCGGCGAGCCCCTCGAAGACGCGCAGCAGCGGCAGGTAGGTGTCCGCCACCGCCTCGTAGAGCCACCGCTCCTCCATGACCGTCGCGTCCTCCGGATGGCGGAGGAACGGCAGGTGGGCGTGGAGGACGAGCGCGAGGTATCCGGTCGGCATTCCGCGACGATTTCCGGGGGCGGGTAAGCGAGCGGCGAATGGTAACGCCCGCGCCGACCGATGGCGCCGCCGTGCCCCGGCCGGTATTCCGGCGCCCGCCGCGCGTCGAATGCGGCACTCCTGCGAGGGGTCGGGCGTGAGGAACGGTGCGCTGGCGGCGGCGATCCTCGTCGTGGCGTTCGTCGCGGGCGCGTGGTGGTTCGTCGCGCGGTCGGAGGCGGACGGAGACGCGGCGCGCCGGCGCGCGCCCGACGCGACCCCGCGCGGCGAGGCGCGCGCGCCGGCGGAGTCGGCGGCCGGAGTCGACGCGACGCGCACGGAGAATCGGGACGCCGCGGTCGCGTCTCCGGAGGTGGAGCGCGCGGGCGGTGCGGGCTCCTCGAACTGGGATCAAGCGGCGAAGACGAGCGGGATCGAGCTCGACGTCGTCGACGCGAAGACGCGCGAGCGGCTGCGCGACGTCACGATCGAGCAGGGCGGCGAGAACCACGACTCGGCCACGAGCCGCGAGCCGCCGGGCGGCGGGCCGCACGCCCTCGAGATCACCGCCGACGGCGAGCGCGTCGCCGTCGCGCGCGGCGACGCGCCGCTGCGCATCCAGCTGCCGCCGCGGATGCGCCGCGGCCGGATCCGCTGGCTGATCGGCGCGCCCGGCCACGCGACGGTCGCGCGCTGGTTCGACGTCACGATCTCGGGATGGCGGCGCCACGTCGTCGTCCTCGCCGCGGGGGGAGCGCTCGACGTCGTCGTGCGAGGCGGCGGAGTGCCGCAGTGCGGCAAGGTCGAGCTGTTCGACGACGCGCGGTACGCCCGGAGCGGATTCGGGGGTCCTGTGCCCGAGGGGCGTCCGACGCCGGTCCTCGGAGATCTCTTCCAGGGCGCCGAACTCACCGCTCGCTCCCTGCGCGAGACCGGGGCCGACCTCTCGTTCGAGTTCGAGACGACGCCGGCCGCCGACGTGTTCGAGCGACGGATCGACGCCCTCCCGTGCGGCCATTGGATCGGTCTCGTGACGTACGGCGACCGGCGCGCGATCCAGCAGCACGATCTCGGCGCCGCCCTCGTCGTCGCGGGAGAGAGTCCCGGACCGCGGGCGCGTCTCGAGTTCGACCGGTCGAAGGCGCCGCCGCCGCCGCCGCCGCAATACGCGCACTTCACCGGCACGGTCCGCTTCGCGCCCGGATGGACGGCGGACGAGGTCGCGGCGGTCCGTCTCCTCCGATTCACCGCGCTCGACGCCTACCCCTCGTTCGTGCCCCACATCGACTTCGACGCCCGCGTCGCGCCGACGTCCGACGACCACCGGCTCGCGTTCGACGCGCAGTGGCATCCCGCCGTCTGCCATGCCGTGACGTTCGACACGATCCCGGCGGTTCTCGCGGCCTACGTCGAAGGTACGGCGACCGCTCCGGACGGGTCGGACGCGGGCGACGCCTCGCCCGCGCTCGATCTCTTCCTGGACGAGCCGGCGTCGGTCGCGCTGCGCGCGCGCGACGGGAGCGGCGCGCCGCGCGAAACCGTCCTGTTCCGCTTCGTCGCCGGGCCTCCCGAATGCCGTCACGACCGGGCCGGCGGACGGCTCGCGACCCAGGCCGACGGCGCGACCGTACGCTTCCGCGTCCCGCGCGGGCCGTTCCACTTCGAGACCGAGCCGCGCGCTTCCGTGGCCTTCGTCGAGCGCGACCTCGACCTCGCCGCCGGCGAGAGCCTGCTCGACGTGGTGGCGAGCGACTATTCGGGTGTCCGTCTCCGGTTGCGCGACGGCGACGTGCCGATGCCTTGGACCTTCGGGACCGCGCTCGTCGTCGCGCGCGCGGACAGTCCGGGCAATCCGCTCGACATGCGACGGCGGACGACGCTGCACGGCTCCGAATGCCAGATCGACCTCGAAGCACCGGGCCACTACGTCGTTTTCGTCCGCGGAGTGCCCGGCTTCGAGGACCCCGCGCCGATCGAACTCGCCGTCGAGCCGGGCAACGTCGTGGCGATCGACGTCGTAGTCACGACGCCGCGCTGATGCGAACGGGACTCAGCGGCGCGTCGCGAGCGCCCGCCGCCGCAGCTGCCCGCACGCCCCGTCCACGTCGCGCCCCGTCGAGGCGCGGATCGTCGCGAGGACGCCGGCCGCTTTGACCGCTTCGCGCATCGCGACGGCGCGCTCGAAGCTGGTCGGCTGGAAGGGCATGCCGGCCACGGGGTTCCAGCGGATGAAGTTCACGTAGCCGCGCACGCTTTTCACGAGGTCGACCAGCGCGGCGACGTCCTCGTCGCGGTCGTTGATTCCTTCGAGCAGCGTCCACTCGAAGACGACCGGCACGCCCTGCAGCTTCTGGTATTCGCCCGCGGCGGCGACGAGCTCGCGCAGCGGCTCCTTCGCGGCGTTGGGCACCAGGTCGCGGCGGATGGCGTCGTCGGCCGAGTGGAGCGAGAGCGCGAGGCACGGCTTCACGTCGGCCTGCGCGAGCTTCTCGAACGTCGCGAGCGAGCCGATGGTGGAGAAGGTCTGGCGGCGCGGACCGATGCCGCCCTCGTGCTTGAGCCAGGCGACCGCCGCGAGGACGCTCGCGAGGTTGTGCGACGGCTCGCCCATGCCCATGTAGACCACGCGGTCGATCCGCATGGCGCGGCGCGCGTGGACCACCTGCTCGACGATCTCGAGCGCGTCGAGGTTGCGCTTGAGGCCGGCGAGCCCGCTCGCGCAGAAGCGGCAGGCGACGGCGCAGCCGACCTGCGTCGAGACGCAGACCGCCTTCACCGGCATCGCCACCGTCTCGACCAGCTCGCCGTCCTGGAGCCGGACCACGAGGCGGAGCGAGCCGTCCTCGGAGGGGACGCTCTCCTGAACGCGCGTCGCGAGGCCGCGCGCCTCGTCCGACTCGACGCACGCGCGCTCGCTGCCGGAGAGCGGCATCCCGTGGCCGCGGAACCATTCGGCCGTGAGCTTTTCGCCTTGCATCTTGCGGCGCAGCGCCGCGCGCGCCTTCGCTTCGGGCAGCGGGAGCCGCAGCGACGCGAGGCCCGGACGATCGGCGGACGGCGTTTCCGGGGAGGTCATCGAATCGGCGATCATCGCCCGCCGCCGCACCGCTGCCAACCGTCGCTTCCGCGGCGCCTCTCGCCATTCGTTCGCTTGTTGCCCGCGCGCGCGACGGTTAAGACCCCACGCCCGATTTTCCCGCACCCCGTGGTTGGAGCCCTCGCATGAACGTTCGTCCCTTCGTCCTCGCCGGCGCGTTCGCGCTCGCGACGTTCGCGGCCGGCGCGGCGCGCGCCGACACCGTGAAGCTGAAGAACGGCGACACGCTCACCGGCACGATCGTGAGCGTGCTCGACGGCAAGCTCACGCTCAAGACCGACGCCGCCGGCGAGATCAAGATCGACCTCGCCTCGATCGACACGTTCGCGACCGACGGCGACGCGAAGCTCATCGTGAACCACCCGAACGACGACGGCACCGACGTGATCCACAGCAAGATCACGGCGGCGAGCGGCGGCAACGTCACGGTGCAGTCGGCGGCCGGCACGCAGACCGTCCCGCTCGGCAGCCTGAAGAGCGTGAACGAGCCCGACTTCAAGGAGACGTGGAGCGGCTCGATCGTCGGCTCGTCGATCTGGACGCGCGGCAACACCGTGAACCAGTCGACGGCGCTCGACCTGAACGCGGTCCGGCGCGGTCTCGAGGACCGCCTCACGTTCAAGGCGTGGTACCGCTCGGCGCGCAGCGAGGATCCGGCGACCGGCGTCAGCTCGACGACCGAGCGCAAGGCCGGCGGCAGCCTCAAGTACGACTACTTCCTCTCGAAGAAGCTCTACCTCTACGCGATGACCTCGGCGGAGCGCGATGCGATCGCGGCCCTCGACCTGCGCTTCACGGCCGGCGTCGGCGCCGGCTGGCAGGTCATCGAGGAGAAGAACGCCAAGTTCAACGTGGAAGGCGGCGTCTCCTACGTCAACGAGAACTACAGCGACGGGACCGAGAGCGTCAGCGACGTCGCGGTGCGCGCCGCCTACCACTACGAGCGCGTGCTCTCGGAGAAGTGGGCGACCTCGTTCTTCAACGACGTCGAGGCGTTCAAGGTGTTCAACGGCCCGCGCGACTACCTCGTCCGCGCGAAGGCCGGCTTCAAGGAGAACTTCACCGAGTCGTTCTTCGCGCAGGAGTGGGTCGAGTGGAACTGGGACACCACCCCCGCGGGCACCAAGGAGCGGCAGGACGTGACCTACTTCGTCGGCCTCGGCTGGAACTTCTGAGCCCAGGGGAGCGGACCGCCCGCGGTCCGTGAGAAGGAGCTGTCGATGGGTTTCTTGGCGGAATTCAAGGCGTTCGTGATGCGAGGCAACGTCATCGACCTCGCGGTCGGCGTGATCATCGGCGCCTCGTTCGGCGGCGTCACGAAGTCCCTGGTCGACGACGTGATGATGCCCCCGATCGGGCTGGCGATCGGCGCGGTCGACTTCAAAGAGCTCTACGTCCCGCTCGTCGTCAAGGTCGACGCGCTGGACATCAAGGCAGGCGCCTCGAACAAGTACGAGAACCTGAAGCAGAGCCTGCTCGCCGCGGAAGTCGCGAGGGTCACGACCGAGAACGAGAAGGCGGCGAAGGAGGGCAAGCCGCCGGCGCCACTCCCGACGTCTGTCTCGCCGACGCTCGACCAGGTGAAGGCGGAGGGGATCCCGACGCTGCGCTACGGGCTCTTCATCAACACGATCATCAACTTCGTCTTCGTGGCGTTCGGCGTCTTCCTGGTCGTGAAGCTGATGACGGTGCTGCAGAGGAAGCCGGCGCCGCCGTCGGCGACGCCGCTGCCGCCGACGAAACAGGAGGAACTGCTCGGGGAGATCCGGGACCTGTTGAAGTCGAAGCCGGCGCGCTGACCGGTTCGAAGCTCGATTCCGAAGCGGCGGGGGCGGGGGCTGGAGCGGGGTAGGGCGCGTGCGGCGGGATGATCCGCGGCTCGCTCCCGCCGCGCTCTTCCGCGAGCTCGCTCGCGCCGCCGAGGCGCCGCTCGCTCGCGCCGCGGGCGAAAGCCTCGCTCGCGCCGCCGAAGGCGCGCTCGGCGCGGCCGCCCTGCGCGAGCTCGCTCGCGCCGAGCCAGCGCAGCTCCGACGCGCCGCCGAGCCGCAGTTCGCTCCCGCCGAGGAGCCACTGCTCGCTCGCTCCCTCGAGCCGCGCCTCGCTCGCGCCGAGCGACTGCTCCGACGCGCCGATCCGGGTGCGCGCGACCGTCGAGCGGGTGAGGAGGCTCCGCATCCCGTAGCGCCGCCGGCTGCCGGCGACGATGAAGCTCTTCCGTACTTCCCAGCGCGCGAGCACGCGCCCGCCGCCGACCGCGCCGACGTTGCGGATCGTCACGCTCCACGGCCCGTACTGCACGCGCGTGAGCCCGCGCCACGACTGCACGGTGACTTCTCCGCCGAAGCGCTCCTCGACCGCGACGGGGAGCGTCGCGACCTCGAGCGGGAACGGTCCCGACTCCCAGCGCTCCTCGGAAGCGGGGCCGAGCCACTGCCAGCTCGAGGGGGCGTTCGACCATTCGACCGTGCGCGTCGCGTCGGCGGTCCACTCGCTCCAGAAGGCGAAGGAGGAGCTCGCGGCCGCGCCGACGAAGTCGGAGGGCGAGGCGCGCGACCACGGTGCGCCGGCGGCGAAGAATTCGCCGCGCGCCGCGTTCCACTCGCGCTCGCCTCCCGGCTCCGCGTGCCGCGGAGCGCTCGCGGCGGCGGAGGTCACGGCGCGCTGGATCTCGAAGTGCGGCCGGCCGCCGCCGTGTGCGACCGGCCGCACGTCCAGCCACTCGGGCGCGGCGGGAGGCGCAGGCTCGCGGCGCGGGAACTCGACGCGGTGCGAGCGCGCGACCTTCGCGAAGCGGCCGTCGCGCGCGAGGAGGCCGACCTCGACGATCACCTCCGAGGTCGGCCGGCCGATCTGCAGGAACCACTGGCGGTCGCCGCGGCCGACGCCGACGTCGACCACGTGGTGCGCGTTGCCGCCGTCGAAGACGAGCCCGGTCACGTCGTGCACCCGCAGGTCGAGCCACGCGTCGTCGCCGCTCGCGCCGAGCTCCGAGCGCGCGCGCGCGATCGCCTCGTCGGTCACCTCCCAGTAGACGTAGAGGCGCTCGGGATCGATGGCCATCGCGGCGACCTTGTCGCGCCCGTAGCCCCACGGGATCGAGCGGGCGCGCTCGCGCTCGTCGAGGACGCGCAGCTCCTCGGGCCGCGCGAGCGCGAACTTGGCGGCGACCACCTCCTCCTCGGCCGCGACCAGCGCGTCGTGGGGAGAGAGCGGCGCGAGCTTCGTCACCGTCGCCGGCGCGTTCACGGAGGCGAGCGAGCGCATCGACTTCGGAGCGCGGGCGGGCGCCGGCTTGCGCGCCTTCGGGCGCGACCCGTTCCGGACGACCTCGCGGGCGGTCTTGCGGCCGCGCGTGCTTCGGCGCTTCGCCACCTTCTTTTTCTTTTTCTGGCCCTTCCGGACCGCCTTCGTGCCGCGGCGCTTCGCCATCGTCCCCTCCCCTTGCGCGGGATCCAGCCACCGCGCGCCACGAATCAACTTACAATCTGCTCCCCTTTTTCGGCCCGACTCGACGACCCACCGACCATGGAGAGATCCGAATGGCGCACTTCATCATGCAGATGGAGCGCGTGCAGAGGGCCTACGACAAGAAGGTCGTGATCCAGGACATCAGCCTGTCCTACTACTACGGCGCGAAGATCGGCGTCCTCGGCAACAACGGCCAGGGCAAGTCGACGCTGTTGCGGATCATGGCCGGCGTCGACAAGGACTTCGAAGGCAAGCTCTACGTCCACCCCGGCACCGCCATCGGCTTCGTGCCGCAGGAGCCGCAGCTCGACCCGGCGAAGACCGTGCGCGAGGAGCTCGAGGTCGCCATCGCCAAGAAGCGCGCGCTGCTCACCCGCCACGAGGAGATCAGCGCGAAGCTCGCGACCGACGTCGACGAGGCGACCATGACCGCGCTGCTCGACGAGCTCAACACGCTGCAGGAGAAGATCGACGCGGCGAAGGGCTGGGAGCTCGAGCGGGAGCTCGAGATCGCGGCCGAGGCGCTCGAGCTGCCGCCGTTCGAGGCGCGCTGCCAGCATCTCTCGGGCGGGGAGAAGCGGCGCGTCGCGCTCTGCAAGGTGCTGATGCAGCAGCCCGACCTGCTGCTCCTCGACGAGCCGACCAACCACCTCGACGCGAGCTCGGTCGCGTGGCTCGAGCGCCACCTGAAGGAGTTCCAGGGCTCGGTGATCGCGGTCACCCACGACCGCTACTTCCTCGACAACGTCGCGCAGTGGATCCTCGAGCTCGACCGCGGCCGCGGCATCCCGTGGCAGGGCAACTACACCTCGTGGCTCGAGCAGAAGAAGCGGCGCGTCGAGCTCGAGGAGAAGGCCGACGCGTCGCGGCGGCGCACGCTCGATCGCGAGCTCGAATGGATCCGCATGTCGCCGAAGGCGCGCGTCGCCAAGCCCAAGGCGCGAGTGCAGGCCTACGAGAAGCTGCTGCAGGAGGCGAACAGCGCCGAGGGGTCGAGCGACCCGGTCGAGCTCGAGCTCCCGGCGGGCCCGCGGCTCGGCAACGTCGTGGTCGAGGCGAAGGACGTCCGCAAGGGCTACGGCGAGCGCGTGCTGTTCGACGGGCTCACCTTCGCGCTGCCGCCGGGCGGCATCATCGGCGTCATCGGCCCGAACGGCGCCGGCAAGACCACGCTGATGAAGATGATCATCGGGACCGAGAAGCCCGACGCGGGCACGTTGACGATCGGGCCGACGGTGACGATGGCGTACGTCGACCAGACGCGCGAGTCGCTCGACCCGAAGAAGACCGTGTACGACGAGATCAGCGGCGGCTTCGACCAGATCAAGGTCGGCGGCAAGCGCGACACGAGCACGCGCGCGTACGTCAGCAAGTTCGCGTTCAAGGGGACCGACCAGCAGAAGCTGGTCGGCAACCTCTCCGGCGGCGAGCGCAACCGCGTGCAGCTCGCCAAGCTGCTCCGCCTGGGCGCCAACCTCGTGATCCTGGACGAGCCGACCAACGACCTCGACGTCGACACGCTGCGTTCGCTCGAGGAGGCGCTGCTGCGCTTCGCCGGCTGCGCGATCGTCGTGAGCCACGACCGCTGGTTCCTCGACCGGCTCGCGACCCACATCCTCGCCTTCGAGGGCGAGGGGAAGGTGCGCTGGTTCGAGGGCAACTACCAGGCGTACATGGAGAAGCGCCACGAGGAGCTCGGCACCGACGCCGACCAGCCGCACCGCATCAAGTACGTGCAGTTCAAGGGCTGAGGGTCACACTGCCGCCTTCGGAGGACCCGCGTGCTTCTCGAGCGTCCGCCCGCCACGACGACGAGACGGTCGTTGCGAGACTGCGTCGTGCCGCTCGCGGGGCCGGCGCTGATCGCGTGGGCAGCGTGCTCCGGGACTCCCACGGACTCGGAGCGGGCCGCCCGCACCGACGTCGCGGTGGTGTCGCAGCGCTACCGTCCCGGTGACGCGAAGCCCGCGCTTCCGGCGCTCACGACGGCGTCTCCGCTCGCGGACTTCCTCGAGTTCGCGATGCTCCACAGCCCGCGCGTGGAGGCGGCGTACTACGCCTGGACGGCGGCCGTCGAGCAGATCGCACCCGCGCGCTCGCTGCCCGATCCGCGCCTCACCTTCGAGGCCGACATCACCGACACCGTCGAGACGCTCATGCCGGGCCTCATGATCGATCTGCCCGGCCCCGGCAAGCTGCGGGCGGCCGGCGACGTGATGGCCGCCGGGAGCCGCAGCGCTTACTTCGGCTTCGAGCGCGAGGTCCTCCGGACCGCCCTCGCGGTCAAGGGGGCCTACTACCGGCTGCACTTCCTCGAAGAGACGATCCGCGTGCAGAAGGAGACGCTGCGGCTCCTCGGGGAGATCGAGCAGCTCGCCCGGCAGCAGAACGCCGCGGGAAGAGTGTCGCTCCAGGACGTGCTGCGCGCCCAGATCGCCCGCGATCAGATCGAGACGCAGCTCGCGAACTTCGAGGATTCGCGCGGCACGCTCGCCGCGGAGTGGAAGGCGGCGCTGGGGCTGGGTCCGGCGGAGTTCGATCCTCCGCTTCCGCAGAGCTTCGAGCCCTCCGTCGGAGAACCGCGGGCCGACGATCTGTTGGCGACCGCGCTGCGCCGCAATCCGGATCTGCGCGCGATGGAGAGCGACGTGCGCAGCGCCGAGGCGTCGCTCGCGCTGGCGCGCAAGTCGGGCGTCCCCGATTTCTCCATCGGCGCCGAGGTCGACGTGAAGGCGAGTCCGGTCATGGTCCGGCCGACGGCGGGGATGACGCTGCCGATCTGGCGCGACAAGATCGCCGCGCAGATCGCCGGCGCGCAGGCGGGCAAGCGTGCCGCGGAGGCCCGCCTCACCGCGGAGCAGGTGGCGATCGCCGCCGAGCTCGCCTCGATGCTCTACATGTATCGCGAGTCCGTGCGCAACGACGCCCTGCTGACGGAGAAGCTCGTGCCGAAGGCAAGGCAGTCGCTCGACGCCGCCCGTTCCGGATACGTGAACGGCCGCGCGGGATTCCTCGACGTCATCGACGCGCAACGAACCCTCCTGGACTTCGAGCTCATGGGCATCGAGGCTCGCACGCAGCGCGAGCTCGCGCTCGCATCGCTGTCCTTGGCGATCGCCGGCGTTCCGCCGCCGAACGCCCCGCTCCTCGAGCATGGGCCGAGCGATGCGTCGACGGAGCCTGCGCCTGCACGGACGTCGACTCCGGAGGAGGCACATCGATGAAGCGCGGACCCGTTCTCCTTGCCGCGGTCGTCGTCGTCGCAGCCGGCGGACTCGGATACGTGCTCGGTCGCTCCCATCCGCGGCATGGGATGGCCGCCACCGGACCCGCGGCCGCACCCGCCAGTTCACGACAGGCCTACACGTGCTCGATGCACCCGCAGGTGAGGCTCGACCGCCCCGGCAACTGCCCGATCTGCGCGATGCCCCTCATCGTCGCCGACGCGGCGCAGACCGGGTCGGCCGGAGAACCGATGCTCCAGTTTTCCGACCACGCCCTCGCGATGGCGAGCGTGGAGACCACGCCGGTGACCCGGCGAGAGCACTCCCGCGAGCTGCGCGCGGTCGGCAAGGTCCAGTACAACGAGTCGTCGCTCGCGACCGTCACCGCCCGCGTCGACGGCTACGCCGAACGACTGTTCGTCAACTTCACCGGCGTCGAGATCAAGGCCGGAGACCACCTCGCGGAGGTCTACAGCCCCGAGCTGCTCGTCGCCCAGCAGGAGCTGCTGATCGCTCTCCGAGGCGGTACCGACCGGCAGGTCGGACCGATGGTGGAGACGGCCAAGCTCAAGCTGAAGCGATGGGGACTCACCGACGAACAGATCCTCGCGCTGGTCGAAGACAACAAGATCTCCGACCGGGTCACGCTCTACTCGCCCATCCAGGGCACCGTCATCGAGAAGGCGATCGTGCAGAACAGCGCCTTCAAGGCCGGCGACGCGCTCTACCGCGTCGCCAACCTCGACACCGTGTGGGTGTACCTCGACATCTATGAATACGACCTGGTCTGGGTCCGTTACGGGCAGCGGGTCGAACTCGCCGCCGAGGCCCTCCCCGGCCGGGCATTCGACGGGATGGTCACGTTCGTGCAGCCGATCGTGAACGAGGAGACGCGCACGGTCCGGGTACCCGTCCACGTCAAGAACGCGGACCACGCGCTCAAGCCGGGGATGTTCACGAGCGCGGTGATCCAGTCGGCCCTGGCCGGCGACGGTCGCGCCGCTCCCACCGGCGTCGAGGGCAGGTTCACCTGCCCGATGCATCCGGAAGTGCTCCGCGACGCTTCGGGTCACTGTCCGATCTGCGAAATGCAGCTGGAGCAGATCGTCGGTCCGAAGTCCGACGTCGCGGCGCATCCCGCGACCGGATTGCTCGTGGTGCCGGTGACGGCGGTCCTCGACAGCGGCACCCGGCAGATCGTCTACGTCGAGAAGTCCCGCGGCCTGTTCGAACCGCGCGAGGTCGTCCTGGGCCCGCGCAGCGGCGGCTTCGTCCCGGTGTTGAAGGGCGTCGTCGATGGCGAACGCGTGGTCACGCGCGGCGGCTTCCTCATCGACAGCCAATTCCAGATCACGGGGCACCCGAGCCTCTTCTATCCCGGCGGTCTGATGGGCGGCTCGGCCGGTCACGACCACGGCGCGGCACCACCCAAGCCCGACGGCGACGCAACCCAACACAAGCACTGACGGCAAGGCTCCGAAATGGTCGATGCCATCATTCGCTGGTGCCTCAAGAACGTCTTCTTGATGGTCCTCATCCTCGCCGGACTGGGCGTCGGCGGGTACTTCGCCATCGTGCGCACGGCGGTCGACGCCATTCCGGACATCGGCGAGAAGCAGGTCATCGTCTACGCCGACTGGGAGGGACGCAGTCCGCAGGACGTCGACGACCAGGTCACGTTCCCGCTCACGACGAGCCTGACGGGCACGCCGGGCGTGAAGTCCATCCGTTCGATGTCAGGGCTCGGCTTCTCGATGGTCTTCGTCATCTTCAAGGACGACGTGGACTACTACTGGGCGCGCTCGCGAGTTCTGGAGCGGATGAACGTCGCCCAGCAGCGACTGCCGATGGGCGTGTCGCCCGTGCTCGGACCGGACGCGACCGCGCTCGGTCAGATCTATTGGTACACGGTGGAGGGGGAGGGCTTCGACCTCGCGGAGCTGCGCTCGATCCAGGACTGGTACGTCCGGTACCAGATCAACTCGGTCGAGGGCGTGAGCGAAGTCGCGAGCATCGGCGGCTTCGTCAAGCAGTACCAGGTCGACGTCCATCCCGACAAGCTCCGCGCTCATCGCGTCACGCTCATGGACGTCTTCGAGGCCGTCCGCAAGAGCAACATCGACGTGGGCGCCAAGGTCGTCGAGGACAACGGCGTCGAGTTCTTCATCCGCGGCGTGGGATTCGTCAAGACCGTCGAGGATCTCGAGCGCATCGTCATCCGCCAGGAAGGCGGCACGCCGATCACGCTGCGGAACGTCGGCACGGTGCAGCTCGGCCCGGACTTCCGGCGCGGCGCGCTGGACAAGGCCGGCATCGAGGCGGTCGGCGGCGTGGTGCTCATGCGCTACGGCGAGAACCCGCGCGAGGTGATGGAGCGGGTCCAGGCCAAGATCGCGCAGCTCGAGCCCGGCCTGCCGAGCCGGGCCCTCCAGGACGGTCGCACCTCGAAGGTGAGGATCGTCCCCTTCTATGACCGCACGACGATCGTCAACGAGACCATCGGCACGCTGAAGGAGGCGCTCTCCCAGGAGGCGCTGCTCGCGAGCATCGTGATCCTGGTCTTCCTGCTGCATCTGCGGACGACCGTGACGGTCCTGGCCACGCTCCCGCTGGCGGTGGCTCTGACGTTCATCCTGATGTACCTGTCCGGCGTCGACAGCAACATCATGTCGCTGGCGGGATTGGCCATCGCGATCGGCGACGTGGCCGACATGGGCATCATCATGTCGGAGAACATCTACCGCCGCATCGCCTCCGCGACCGACGCGGAGAAGCGCGACAAGGGGCACTTCGGGATCGTCTACGAAGGCGCGACGGAGGTCGGCGGAGCGATCATCACCGCGGTCTCCAACACCATCGTGTCGTTCATCCCGGTCTTCTTCCTCACCGACCAGGAAGGGAAGCTGTTCAAGCCCCTGGCCTTCACCAAGACCTTCGCCATCGGCTCGTCGGTCGTGCTCGCGGTCACCGTCGTCCCGTTCCTGTGTTATCTGCTGTTCAGGCCGGTGAAGTGGCGCACGCAGGTCACCGCCGCGACGGCCCTCGGCGTCGGAGCGCTCGCGACGCTCGCCACGCATGCGGCGTTCGCGTGGGGCCTGGCGAAGGGGCACGGCGAGGGCTGGCTGATTTCGGCCGCCGTCGGCGTCGGCGTCGCCCTCTGCGTGGTCCGGATGACGCGCGAGCGATTCGTGCCGCTGGAGCAGAACCGCGTCTCGCGGCTGATCGCCAGGGGATACGTCCCGACGCTCGGGTGGATCCTCGCGCACAAGAAGGTGTTCCTCGTCCTGCCGCTGCTGATCCTGCTGTCCGGGACCAGCGTCTGGCTGGGCGTCGGGACGACGCTCTGGCCGGTCGAGGCCGCCGTCAACCTCTTCGCCCGCGCGCCGGCATCGCCGGAACTCAAGCGCGTCATGCACGCGCCGCCGGACGAGCCCGTCGTCCGCCCGCTCGTCGAGTTCGATCGGCTGCGCTGGGAGGTCGTCCGGCACGCGGACGGCGGCGAGCGCTTCCGCATCCGCTGGCGGCGGACCGATCCGAACGAGCGCGACGCCGAGATCGCCGCGGGAACCGCCGTCGTCCGCGAGGGCCGCATCCTTCCCGGCATCGGTCGCGAGTTCATGCCGCCGCTCGACGAGGGCTCCCTCCTCTACATGCCGTCGCTGCTGCCGCAGGGCTCGCTGTCGCAGGCGATCCAGGTCAACAGCACGCAGGACCTGGCCATCGCCAGCGTCCCCGAGGTCGAGTCGGTCGTGGGCAAGATCGGCCGCGCCGAGTCGGCTCTCGACCCCGCGCCCATCGGGATGATGGAGAGCATCATCATCCTCAAGCCCGAAGACGAGTGGCGCACGCGCGGCGTCGAGCGGTTCTTCTCCGATTGGCCCGGCTTCCTCCGGACTCCGCTGGCGTGGGCCTGGCCCGAAGAGCGCAGGATCACCAAGGCCGAGATCCTCGCCGAGCTCCAGGAGAAGACCGCCATCCCGGGCGTCCTGCCGACGTTCCTGCAGCCCATCCAGACGCGGCTGGTCATGCTGCAGACCGGCTTCCGCGCGATGATGGGGGTGAAGATCTACGGCTCGGATCTCCGCGAGATCGAGCGGATCGGCCTCCAGATCGAGCAGCTCCTGCACGAAGTGCCCGGCGCGACCGACATCGTCGCCGACCGCATCGTCGGCAAGCCCTACATCCAGATCGACATCGACCGCGACCGCATCGGCCGCTACGGCGTCAACATCCGCGACGTGCAGGACGTCATCGAGGTGGCGCTGGGCGGCATGAACCTGATGGAGACGGTGGAGGGGCGCGAGCGCTACCCCATCCGCATCCGCCTGGCCCGCGACTTCCGCGAGGACACCGAGTCCATCCAGCGGATCAGCGTCCCCACTTCCTCGGGAGCGCAGGTGCCCCTGGTGCAGCTCGCCACCATCACGACGGTCCTCGGCCCGCAGGAGATCAAGGGCGAACGGGGCCTCCTCGTCGGATACGTCACGATGAATACGCGCGACCGGGACGAGGTCTCGGTCGTCGACGATGCCGAGGCCCTGCTCCAGCAGGCGGTGATGGACGGCCGCCTGAAGCTCCCCTCCGGTTACTACTGGGAGTGGTCGGGGCAGTTCGAGAACCAGGTCCGCGCGACCGCACGCATGCGGATCCTCGTCCCCATCACGTTGTCCATCATGTTCGTGATGCTCTACCTGGGTTTCACCCGCTGGTGGATCGCCCCGGTGATCTTCTTCGGCGTGCTGGTCTCGGCCAGCGGCGGCTTCATCATGCTCGCCCTGTGGGGTGCGAACCTCTCGATCGCCGTGTGGGTCGGGTTCCTGGTCCTCTTCGGCGTCGTCGACGACGACGGGGTGGTGATCGGCACCTACCTGGAGGGGAGCTTCAAGGACCGCCAGTTCAAGTCGATCGCAGAGATCCGCGCGGCGACCACCGAAGCGTGCCTCAAACGCATCCGCCCCTGCCTCATGACCATCGCCACAACGGTCTTCGGCCTGATGCCCATCTTCTGGGCCACCGGTCGCGGCGCGGACGTGATGAAGCCGATGGCCATCCCGTCGGTGGGCGGCATGGCGGTGAGCCTGATCACGCTGTTCATCGTGCCCTGCGTGTTCTGCGGCGTCGAAGAGTGGAAGTGGCGACGAAGCCGACGCGCCGCGGCGACTTGAACGGGCATGGATCCACGCTCGCCACCGACTTCAGGGCTCGCGGTGCCGAGCGAGCCTCCCCCGGGTCGTGCGCCATGGCACGCCATGACTCCGGAGGCGTGCCTCGAGCTCCTGGTCGCGGACGCGCGCCTCGGTCTGGGAGAGGAGGAGGCGCGCCGGCGACTCGAGAAGCACGGCCGGAACGAGCTCGCCGAGGCCGCGCCCATCCGGCCCCTCGCGATCCTGCTCGCGCAATTCAAGAGCGTCATGGTCGCGATCCTGATCGCGGCGGGGATCGTCGCCGGCGTCACCGGCGAGTGGGGCGATTGCCTCGCGATCCTCGCGATCGTCGTCCTGAACGCGCTGATCGGCTTCTACCAGGAGTACCACGCGGAGAAGTCGATCGCTGCGCTGCGCCGCATGACGGCCCCGAACGCGCGCGTACGTCGCGACGGGATCTCCCGCATCGTGCCGGCGATCGAGATCGTCCCGGGTGATGTCGTCGAGCTCGAGGCGGGCGACGTCGTCGCGGCCGATGCCCGGCTGATCGAAGCCGCGTCGCTGTCCACCGGCGAAGCGTCGCTCACCGGCGAGTCGGTGCCGGTCGAGAAGGACGCGCACTGGCTGGGCGACCCGACGGCGGCGCTCGCCGACCGCCGCAACATGGTGCACATGGGCACCAGCGTCGCTTCCGGCCGCGCGTCCGCGGTCGTCGTCGCCACGGGAATCGCGACCGAGATCGGCTCGATCGCGGGCCTCATCGCGACCGCGGCGGACGACGGCGGCACGCCGCTGCAGCGGCAGCTCGCCCGGTTCGGACGGCTCCTGGCGTGGAGCGCGCTCGGCATCGTCGCGCTCGTCTTCCTCGCGGGCTGGCTGCGCCGCTTGCCGGCGCTCGAGCTGCTCCTCACGTCGATCTCGCTCGCGGTCGCGGCGGTGCCGGAGGGGCTGCCGGCCATCGTGACGATCGCGCTCGCCGTCGGCGTCCAGCGCATGGCGCGTCGCCGTTCGCTCATCCGGCGCCTGCACGCCGTCGAGACGCTCGGCTCGGCCGACGTGATCTGCAGCGACAAGACCGGCACCCTCACCGTCGGCGAGATGACGGTGCGCGAGCTCTGGACGCGCGACGCGCGCTGCAGCGTCACGGGCGAGGGCTACGCGCCGAGCGGAGAGGTGACGGCCGAGGCGGGGGACGTTCCGGCGAGCATCCGCGAGCTCGCGACGCTCTTCGCCGGCTGCAACGGCTCCCGTCTCCGCGAAGAGGGCGGCGTCTGGTCCGTGGTCGGAGATCCCACCGAAGGGGCGCTGCTCGCCGCAGCGGGGAAGCTCGGGATCACGATCGAGACCGTCGACGCCGCGACGCCGAAGGTCCACGACTTCCCCTTCGACTCGGATCGCAAGCGCATGACGATCGTGCGGCGGCTCGCCGACGGGACGTCGCGCGCGATGGTGAAGGGCGCTCCCGACGTGATCCTCGGCCGCTGCACGCACGTCGCGAGGGGGGGCGCGGTCGCCCCGATCGACGACGCCGCGCGCCGCGAGATCACCGCGGAGATGCAGGCGATGGCGGGGCGGGCGCTGCGCGTGCTCGCGGCCGCCCGTCGCGACGTCGAAAGGGCGTCCGAAGGGCTTTCTGCCGAGGAGATCGAGGCCGATCTCGTCTTCGTCGGGCTGGCCGGCATGTACGACCCGCCGCGACCCGAGGCGAAACGTGCGGTCGACCTCTGCAAGAGCGCCGGCGTGCGGGTCGTGATGATCACCGGCGATCATCCGGAGACGGCGCTCGCGGTCGCGCGAGAACTCGGCATCGCCGAGCCGGGGGGGGCACGCGGTCACGGGTCGCGAGCTCGACCTCCTCGACGACGCGACGCTGCAGGCGCGGGCGGGCTCGATCGCCGTCTTCGCCCGCGTCACCGCCGCGCACAAGTTGCGCATCGTGCGTGCGCTCAAGGCCGACGGATCGGTGGTCGCGATGACCGGCGACGGGGTGAACGACGCTCCGGCGATCAAGGGCGCCGACATCGGCATCGCGATGGGTCGCAGCGGCACGGAGGTCACCAAGGAGGCCTCCGACATGGTCATCGCGGACGACCACTTCGCGACGATCGTCGCCGCCGTCGAGGAGGGGCGCGGGATCTACTCGAACATCCGCAAGACGATCCTCTACCTGCTCGGCGCGAACGTCGGCGAACTCCTCTTCGTGACGACCTGCGTCCTGGTCGGCCTGCCGATGCCGCTCGAAGCGATCCAGATCCTCTGGATCAACCTCGTGACCGACGGCTTGCCGGCGCTGTGCCTCGCGACCGATCCGCTCGATCCCGACGTGATGCGCGTGCCGCCGCGTCCGAAGGGGCGCCCGCTCGCCGACCGGACCTTCCTCGTCACCATGCTCTGGACCGGAGCGTTGACCGCCGCGACGACGATGGTCGTCTATCTCGGCTCGCTGCATGTCGGCAGCGTCGCGATGGCGCGGGACCACGCCTTCGCGACCTTCGTGTTCATCGAGCTCCTGATGTCGCTCGGCTTCCGCAGCGAGCGCAAGCCCGTATGGCGCATGAGCCTGCGCTCGAACCTGCGCCTCGCGCTCGTGGTCGCCTCGGGGATCGCGATCCAGGCCGCGGCGCCGCACGTGCGTCTGCTCGGCGACTGGCTCAAGGTGCTGCCGATGTCACCGTTCCACTTCGTCTGGCTGCTGGCCGTCGCGCTCGTGCCCGTGCTCGTCCTCGAGTGCACGAAGCTCGCGCGCCCGAGGAGCGCCCTGTGACCCCCGCGCGCTCGCATTCGCTTCGCCTCCGCCGCATCGGCATCGACACCTACCAGGAGCCGGTGGTCTACATGCGGCGCGACTGCCACGTCTGCCGCGCCGAGGGCTTCCAGGCGCAGACGCGCGTGCAGCTGCGCTTCGACGGCCGCGCGATCGTCGCGACGCTGAACGTCGTGGGCGACGAGCTGCTCGCCGAGGGCGAGGCGGGGCTCTCCGAGGCGGCGTGGCGGCAGCTCGGCGCGGTCGAGGGCGCGAGCGTGATCCTCGCGCACGCGCAGCCGGTCGAGTCGGTGGGCCACGTGCGCGCGAAGATCTACGGTCGGCGGCTGGAGGAGGCGGCGTTCCACGAGATCGTGCGCGACGTCGTCACCGGCCGCTACTCCGACGTGCAGCTCGCCTCGTTCGTGACCGCGTGCGCCGACGAGCGCCTCGACGAGCGCGAAGTGCTCGGGCTCACCCGCGCGATGATCGCCGTCGGCGATCGCATCGACTGGGGGCGCCGCCCCGTCGTCGACAAGCACTGCGTCGGCGGGCTGCCGGGCAATCGCACGACGCTCATCCTCGTGCCGATCGTCGCGGCGGCCGGTCTCGCCATCCCGAAGACCTCGTCGCGCGCGATCACCTCGCCGTCGGGGACCGCGGACGCGATGGAGACGCTCGCGCCGATCGCGCTCGACGCGCGGGCGATGCGCCGCGTGGTCGAGCAGGAGGGCGGCTGCATCGCGTGGGGCGGGGCGATGCGGCTCAGCCCGGCCGACGACGTCCTGATCGGCGTCGAGCGCGCGCTCGACCTCGACAGCGAAGGCCAGCTCGTCGCCTCGGTGCTCTCGAAGAAGTCGGCCGCGGGCTCGACGCACGTCGTGATCGACCTGCCGATCGGACCGACGGCGAAGGTGCGGACGCGCGAGAGCGCGACGCGGCTCGGGCAGCTCATCCTCGGCGTCGGGCGCTCGATCGGCCTCGAAGTGAAGATCGTCGAGACCGACGGAACGCAGCCGGTCGGCGGCGCGATCGGGCCGGCGCTCGAGGCGCGCGCGGCGTGCGCCGTGCTCCGGGGCGACGCCGACGCACCGGCCGATCTGCGCGAGCGCGCGCTCGTCCTCGCCGCCGAGCTGATCGCCCTCGCGAAGGGCGAGGCGCCGGCGGACTCGGCGAAGCTCGCGCGCGCGCTCCTCGCCGACGGTCGCGCGTGGCGCAAGTTCCAGGCGATCTGCGCGGCGCAAGGCGGCATGCGGGAGCCGCCGATCGCCCGCCACCTGCGGCCCGTCCTCACCGAGCGCCGCGGAGTCGTCCGCGCCATCGACAACCGACGCCTCGCGCGCGTCGCGAAGCTCGCGGGCGCTCCGCAGGATCCGGCGGCCGGCGTCGTCCTCCACGCGAAGGTCGGCGCCGCGGTCGACGCAGGGGCGCCGCTCTTCACCGTGCACGCCGAATCGCCGGGCGAGCTCGAATACGCGCTCGACTACGCGCGCAGCCAGTCGGGGATCGTGCAGGTGGAGGAGACGTCGTGAACGCGCGACTCTTCGCGATGCCCGGCGCCGGGCCGTTCGCGCGCTCCGTCGCGGCGAACGTCCCGCTCGAGCGGGGGGAGCTCACGACGCGCCGCTTCCCCGACGGCGAGACCTACGTCCGCGTCGAATCCGACGTCACGCGGCGCGACTGTGTGGTGGTCGCCGACCTTGCGCGACCGGACGAGAAGGTCGTCCCGCTGCTGCTGGTCGCCGCGACGCTGCGGGATCTCGGCGCGCGCAGGGTCGGGCTCGTCGCGCCCTACCTGCCCTACCTGCGGCAGGACGCGCGGTTCGCCGCCGGCGAGGGGATCACGTCGGTCTACTTCGCGCGCTGGATCTCCGGCGCGTTCGACTGGCTCTGCACGGTCGATCCGCACCTGCACCGCCATCCGACGCTCGCCGCCGTCTACTCGATTCCGGCCGAGGTGGTGGCCGCCGCGCCGCGCATCGCGGCGTGGATCCGGCGCGAGGTGGCCGCCCCGCTGCTGGTCGGACCCGACGAGGAGAGCACGCAGTGGGTCGCGCAGGTGGCCGCGTCCGCGGGCGCACCGTTCGTGGTCGCCGCGAAGAGGCGTCACGGCGACCGCGACGTCGAAATCGACCTGCCGGATCTCGCGGCCCATCGCGGGCGCACGCCGGTGCTCGTCGATGACATCGCCTCGACCGCCCGCACGATGGTCGCCGTCGCGCGCCAGCTGACGGAGCGGGGCCGTCTTCCGCCGATCTGCATCGCCGTCCACGGCCTGTTCGCCGGAGCCGCGTTCGACGAGCTGCGCGCGGCCGGCGTCGCCCGCATCGCGAGCTGCAACACGGTCCACCACCCGTCGAACGAGATCGACGTCGCGCCCGACGTCGCCGCGGCGGTCGAACGATGGTGCCGAGGGGGCGATATCGTCGACGACGTGAAGCTCGAGGGCTGAGCGCGGACGCGCCGGCCGCGGCGTTCGCGAGGCCTGCCATGGAGCACCACTCGACGGTCGTCTTCGGGGGCGACGCGAAGCGCGCGCTCGACTTCGCGGAGGGCGTGCTGGCGGGGCGCGGCTTCGACCTCGACGGGCACCCCGGGGCGCGCGTCTCCGACCACGAGCTCTCGGCGACCTACCGCGCTCGTGTCGCTGGCGGCTCGACGGTGGAGACGCACGTGCTGCTGCGCGCGCGCGACGGCGAGCTCGCGCTCGACATGCGCGTGGCCGGCATCGACGAGCTGCAGCGCAAGCTCACCCGGACGATCGTCGTCGTCGCGCTCGTCCTCTTCGTCGTGCAGGGGACGCTCGGGTCGCTGCTCTTCAAGACGGCCGCCCGCATCCACTCGGTCGGGATGGCGGCGGCGCTCGTCCTCTTCTTCGTGGTGCTCTGGTTCGCGACGGCGCCGCGCCTCTTTCGGAAATGGGAGCGCAGCATCGTCGGCGAGCTCGAGCGCCTGCTCAACGCCGCCGCCGCCGCGGGCGAGAACACGTGAGAGCCGGTCCCAGAAGGCCGGACCACCGCCGCGGCTTAGAACTGGAGCGGACGTCGAGAACGGGGGTGAAGAGGCCGCGGGGAGAAGGGGGCGTGGTTGAACGCGCGACGGGCGAGGGCGGGTCGAAGGGCGGAGGAGAAAAAGGCTCGATGGACGGGACACGCTCGCCCCAAACCAACGATGGACGGGGGGCTCGCTGCGCTCGGCGCATTCGAATACGACTCGCAGCAGCTC
>DAINBU010000064.1:26624-27274 GCA_036732755.1 Planctomycetota bacterium | reverse complement strand
GCAACGATGTCAGGACGTCGTGCGAGGTCGATTCGAGGAGGCCGCGGGGAGCGAGATTTCCGGTCGTCGCGCGACGGTCGCGAACGGTGGTCCAAGGGCGGAGGGGAAAAAGGTCGAGGGACGGGACACGCTCGCAACAATGAACGTTGACCGGTGGCTCGCTGCGTGAGGCGGTCGACCACGGAACTGCTGCGAGTCGTATTCGAATGCGCCGAGCGCAGCGAGCCCCCCGTCCAACTTTGGTTTGGGGCGAGCGTGTCCCGTCCATCGAGCCTTTTTCCCCTCCGCCCCTCCACCCGCCCTCGCCCGTCGCGCGTTCAACCACGCCCCCCCGCTCCCCGCGCCCTCTTCACCCCTGCCCTCGACGTCCGCTCCAGTTTCAAGTCGCGGCCGCCTTCGACCACTCGCCCCACGTCAGCGCCTGATAGACGCCGTCGTCGCCCACCACGCTCATGGACGGCAGCGGATTCAGGCCGCCGGCGCGCGGCCGCACCGACTCGTGCACGACGTCGGCCGCGTAGAGCTTGCGCACCTCGGTGCCCCCTATCGAATTGTTCACGAAGAGCGCCTCGTCGGGGTCGCGCTTCGCCGACCAGCGCTCGAAGGCGCCCGGCTTCCACCGCACGCCGTTCGCCGCGGCGCACCGCATC
>DAINBU010000064.1:0-26614 GCA_036732755.1 Planctomycetota bacterium | reverse complement strand
CAGCGAAATGCTCGAGAGGCCGAGCTTGCCGTTGCCGCCGCCGACGTCGGAGTGGACGCCGCGGAACCAGACCTCGTAGAGCGGCGGCGCGGTCGCGCCGGGGTCGCGCCGCTTCGGCCGCGTCAGCGGGAAGAGGTCGCGCCGCTCGTCGAGCGCCATGGCGTGGCAGCAGCATCCGACCAGGTCGGCGAGGCGCAGGTCGTGGCCGAGGTTGATCGAGTTGCCGGGCAGCCCGAACGACGCCACCACGTCGAAGAGGGCGAGGAAGCGGACGCGCACGCCGCCGAAGGTCGGGGCGGGGTAGCGGCTCTGCAGCCGGTTGCAGAAGTCGAGCGCGAGCACGGCGCCGCGCGAGAAGCCGACCACGTCGAAGGCCGTCTCCCCCGCCTTCTTCAGCTTCTCGACGGCGGCGAGCGCGTCGTCGAGGCGGTCGTCCGCGCCGGCGCCGGTCAGCCCGCCCACCACCCTGCCGAGGCCGCCGAGCCTGGTGCCGACGCCCTTCATGTACTCGACCTTGCCGTCGTACTCGGCGCACCATCGGGCGACGTTGGTGTCCTGCGTGACGTCGGTCTCGTCCTCGTTCCACGTGCCGTCGAAGGCGATGAGCGCCATGTGCATGGTCCTCCGGACCCGGGAGCGGAGTCGCGGCCCCGAAACGTCGTGAAAAATGCGCGCGCTACGATGCCGCGCCCATGACGCTGCCGCTGCTCGCGCTCGGATTCCTCGTCGTCCTCGCGCTGGGCTACCGCTTCCACTCCGGCTTCGTCGCCCGGCAGCTCCGCCTCGACGCGGGGGCGACCACGCCGGCGGTGCGGGTGAACGACGGCAGCGACTTCGTCCCGACCCCGCCCTTCTATCTCTTCGCACAGCACTTCTCGGCGATCGCGGCGGCCGGGCCGATCGCCGGTCCGATCCTGGCCTGCCGGTCGTTCGGCTGGGCGCCCTGCCTGCTCTGGATCGGGATCGGCGTCGTCTTCATCGGCGCGGTGCACGACTTCGTCGCGCTGGTCGCCTCGGTGCGCCACGGCGCGCGCAGCATCGCCGAGATCACGCGCGAGCAGCTCGGCGGGCGCGCCGGCCGGACGTTTCTCGCCTTCCTCGGCATCGCGCTCGTCTACGTGATCGTCGCCTTCACCGACACGACGGCGCAGACCTTCATCAAGGGCGACGAGGCGTTCGAGGGCGAGGCGACCCCCTTCAATCCGGGCGGCGCGGTCGCGCTCGCGAGCCTGCTCTACCTGCTGCTCGGCGTCGCGCTGGGCGTCACGCGGAAGGTCGCGCCGAAGCTCCCGCTCTGGCTGCTCACGGTCGTCTTCGTGCCGGCGACCTTCCTCCTCTGCTGGTGCGGGACGATCCCGGGCCTCTCGCAGCTCCTGGTGTTCGCGCCGGAGCACTCCTACCGGATCTGGTGCGCCGCGATCCTCGTCTACTGCGGCGTCGCGTCGCTGCTGCCGGTCGGGCTGCTCCTGCAGCCGCGCGGCTACCTCGGAGGGTTCATCCTCTACGTTTCGCTCGCCGCCGGCCTCGCCGGCATCGCGCTCGGCGAGCGCCACGGGCTGAGGATCGAGGCGCCGGCGTTCCGCGGGTTCGACGTCGGCGGCCCGACCGGGATGCTCTTCCCGTTCCTCTTCGTCACGATCGCGTGCGGCGCCTGCTCGGGCTTCCACGGCCTCGTCTGCTCGGGCACGACCAGCAAGCAGGTCGCGCGCGAGCCGCATGCGCGCGCCGTCGGCTACGGCGCGATGCTGGCCGAGGCGTTCGTCGCGTTGATCGCGCTGGTGATCGTGATGACGACGAGGCCGGAGAAGCTCGCCGGCGCGTCGGCCGGCCGCATCTACGGCGACGGCATCGGCCGCTTCCTCTCCTTCGTCGTCGGCAGCGAGCACGAGCGCTTCGTCACCACGTTCGGCGCGATGGCGTTCTCGACCTTCGTCTTCGACACGCTCGACGTCTGCACGCGGCTCGGGCGCTACATCGTCCAGGAGCTCGTCGGCTGGAAGGGGCGCGGCGGGATGCTCGGCGCCGCGGCGCTGACGCTCGCCGCGCCGGCGGCGGTGCTCGCTTTCGCGAAACCGGGCGACTCGATGCGCTTCTGGACGCTCTTCGGCGCCTCGAACCAGCTGCTCGCGGCGCTCACGCTGCTCACGCTCGCCGTCTGGCTGCGCCGCTCGGGGCGGCGCTACGCCTTCGCGCTGGCGCCGATGGCGTTCGTGCTGGTGATCACGTTCTGGGCGCTGGTCAAGATCGCGTGGAGCAGCTTCGGCAGCGCCGCCGCGCAAATCCGCGCCCACGAGAGCTTCGGCGTCGAGCTCGCGAACGGCGTCGCGAGCGTCGCGCTGCTCGCCACGTCGCTCGTCATGGTCGCGGCGGCGGCGCCGCGGCTGCGCACGCGCGTCGCGCCCGCCGGGCCGGGGGCGCCGTGATGCGCCTCGCCGCCGGCGACCCGGCCCCGCCCTTCCGGCTGCCGACCGCGGCCGGCGGCACGCTCGACACGCGCGCGCTGCTCGGCCGCCACTGGCTGCTCTCGTTCCACCGCTTCGCCACCTGACCGACCTACGGGCTCACGACGCGGCAGTTCGCCGCGCGCCACGCCGACTTCGAGCGCCTCGGCACGACGCTGGTGCACGTCTTCAAGTCGCCGGTCGCGGCGCTCGCGCCGCTCGGGAGCGGGGAGGCGCGCGTCCCCTTCGACGTCGTCGCCGATCCGGAGCGCGTCGCCTACCGGCTCTATGCGATCCCGGGCTCGCTGCTCTCGCTCTGGTCGCTGCTCACGCGCCGCGGGGTCGCGCGCTCGCTCGAGGCGCGGCGCGCCGGACTGCGGCCGCGCCTGCGCGACGCGCTACGCGACGGCATCGGCGGCAGCCCGGCCGACTTCCTGATCGGGCCCGACGGCGGCATCCTGCGCGCGCACTACGGAGCGCACTTCGCCGATTCGGTGCTGCCGGCGGCCGCGCTCGGGTGGATCACGGAGGCGCAGCGATCAAGCTGAGGCGGGACGGCGGGCGCGGTGCGCGGCGCGGCCTCGCCGCGCAGCACGGACGGGTCGAGACGCACGGCGAGCCGCGCGTCGCCGAGCTCCTCGCCCGCGCATGGCGCGCCGCCGCGTCGGAGGACGCGCGTGACGTCCTCACGCACGGCTTCCACGCCTATCCGGCGCGCGCCCATCCGCTGCTCGTCCGCGTGCTCGTGCGCGAGCTCTCGCAGCCGGGCGAGCTGGTCGTCGACCCCTTCTGCGGCGGCGGGACGACGCTCATCGAGGCGGCCGCGGCGGGCCGGCGCTCCTTCGGCGGCGACGTGAACGGCGTCGCGGTCCGGCTCGCCCGGCTGAAGACGCTCCGCACGACGCCGACATTCCGCGCTTCCCTGGCTGGCGCGGCGCAGCGCATCGCGGCGCGCGCGCCCGCGGCGGCGCGTGACGCGGGCGTGCCGCCCGCCGCGCTGCGCGACGACTTCGCCCCCCACGTCGCGCGCGAGCTCGACGCCCTCGGTCGCGCGATCGACCGGGAGGAAGATCCGGTGCGGCACGGGGCGCTGCTGCTCGTGCTCTCCTCGCTGCTCACGAAGGTCTCGCGGCGCGAGGCGGAGACGTCGGAGCGCGTGCGCGAGCGGCCGCTCGCCCGCGGCTTCGTCGCGCGCCTCTTCGCGGCGCGCGCGGGCGAGCTCGCGAGCGGCCTCGCCGCACTTGCCGCCGCGCAGCACGCCGCTCGCCCGGGTGCGCGCGGCGCGGCGCCGCTCGTCGCGCTCGCCGACGCGCGCGCGCTGCCGCTGCGCAGCGCGAGCGCGACCCTCGTCGTCACGTCGCCCCCCTACCTCGGCACCTACGACTACGGACGGATCCAGGCGCTGCGCGCGCGGCTGCTGGGGATCGGGCTCGCCGCGGCGGTGCGCCGCGAGATCGGCGGGCGGGGCGCGGCGGCGACGGCGCCGGACCGCGCGCTCGCGACCTTCCGCTCAGAATTCGCAGCGGCGCTGCGCGAGGTCGCCCGCGTCCTCGCCGCCGACGGCGTTGCCGTCGTGATCGTCGGCGACTCGCGCGTCGGTACGCAGCCGATCCGCGCCGACCGCCTCGTCGAGGAGGCGGCGGGCGCGAGCGGGTTGCGCGTCGTCGCGGTCGCTTCGCAGGAGCGGCCCGACCACGCCGGCGAGGGGGCAGCGCGCTTCGAAGGCGGTCGGCGCGAGCACCTGATCGCGCTCGCGGCGGCGCTTCATCCTCCATTCAGGTCGCGCTGATCCGATTGCGCGCCGCGGCGATGGGATCGTGGGAAAGCCGGGAGGAACGACCATGGGGAACGGGAGGGCGCTCGGGCTCGCCGTCGTCGCGGCGCTCGCAGGCGGCTGCGCCGGCCTCGGAACGCCGGAAGAGACTGCGCCGCCGGCGGCGGGGACGACGTGGCGCGACCACTTCGAAGTCGATCGCGCGAAGCTCGCGGCGACCGGCCGCAACGCCTGGCTCACGATGGTGCCGGGCCGCGTGCTCGAGCTCGCCGAGGACGGGAACACGCTGCGGATCACGGTCCTGCCCGAGACGAAGGTCGTCGACGGCGTGACGTGCGGCATCCTCGAGGAGCGCGAGACGAAGAAGGGTCAGCTGATCGAGGTGTCGCGCAACTTCTTCGCGACCGATCCGACGACGCTCGACGTCTACTACTTCGGCGAGGACGTCGACAACTACCGCGACGGGAAGATCGTGAATCACGAGAGCGCGTGGCTCGCCGGCGAGCGCGGCGCGCGCTTCGGCCTGATGGTCCCCGGCAAGGCGGTGAAAGGCGACCGCTGGTACCAGGAGATCGCGCCCGAAGTCGCTCTCGACCGCGTCGAGGTGGTCGACGTCGACGCGACGGTGAAGACGCCCGCCGGGACCTTCGACCACTGCCTCCACTTGCAGGAGACGACGCCGCTCGAGCCCGACGTGAGCCACAAGTACTTCGCGCCGGGCGTCGGGCTCATCAAGGACGACGGCTTCGAGCTCGCGAAGAAGCCGTGACTCTCAGCGGCGGACGCCGTCGACCACGGCGTAGCCGCGGATCGGGCGCACGCGCACGTCCTTGAACTCGGCCGGCATCCGCTCGGCGAGCCAGTCGGGGTGCTTGGTCACGACGTGCAGCCGGCCGCCGGCGACGAGCGCGCGCGCCGCGGCCTCGACGAAGAGCGCGGCGATGCGCTCCTGCGAGTAGTAGGGCGGGTTGGCGAGCACGACGTCGAACGACGCGCGCGCGAGCGCGCGGCCGTCGTCGGCCACCTCGGCCGTGAAGTCGGCGAGCCCGTTCAGGACGGCGCCGCGCCGCGCGCACTCGACCGCACGCGGCATCGAGTCGAGCGCGTGGACGCGGACGCCTGGCGCGCGCAGCGCTGCGGCAAAGCCGACCACGCCGCTGCCGCAGCCGAGGTCGAGGACGCGCGCGCCGGGCGCGAGCAGGTCGCGCTCTTGCGTCGGCGCGACGCCCTCCACCATCTCCATCATCTCCACCGGCTCCACCGGCTCCGCCAGCGACTCGACGAGGGCGCGCGCGCCGAGGTCGAGGCGGCGGTGGCTGAAGACGCCGGGCCGGCTCACGCCGCGCACGAGGTGGCCGCGATCGCGGAACTGGAATTCCGCCTCGAAGCTCTTCACCTTTTTCAACTCGCCCCGCTTCGTCGCGCGGTAGGCCACCGCCTCGCCGTTCGCGTGGCGCGCGAACTTCCTCCCGAAGAGCGCCTCCATGCGGCCCGCCACCCAGTGGTCGCGCGGCTCGTCGACGGCGGCGAGGAAGAGGCCGCCGTCGCGCAGGCGCAGATACGCCTGCTGCAGCAGCTCCCACGCGAACTCGGCGTCGCCGCCGGCGCGCAGCGGGATCGCGACGGCGTCGAATTCCTGCTCGGGCAGGTCGGCGCGGCACTCGAGGACGAGGTTTTGCAGCGGCGGCGATGCATTGCGCGCGCGTGCGAGCAGGTGGAGGTCGTAGAGCGTGCAGTCGACCGCGCGCGCCGGATCGCTCCGCGCGAGCTCGACGGCGAGCTGCGCGCGCCCCGTCGTCGTGCAGCCGACGCGGCCGGCGGCCAGCGTCGCCGCCATCTCGATCAGCAGCGCCTCGGACGGGCGCACCGGCTCGGGCCCGTCGTGGGCACGGTCGGGACGCGCGGCGGCCGGTGATCGACGCTTCGGAATCGAACGCTCCTCGCAGCCCGGCGAGCATGGGCGGCGCGGCGTCCCGCGTAAAGGCCGCGCCACCCCGCCGAACTTGTGCCCGCGTCGCAGCGCACCTAGCCTCTCTCCGTCGAAATGAGTCCCCCTCCGAAACACGAAGTCACCAACCTCGTCGAGCTGGAGGAGCGTCGCGAACCGCTGCGCCGGCGGCTGCGCATCTGGCACCTGCTCCTGCCCACGTCGGGCGACGACCTGCGCGCCTACCGGTCGCTGCTGCGCTTCGCGCGGCCGTACCGCGGCAAGATCCTCCTCTCGATCGCGCTCGCGTTCACGTCGGCCCTCTTCATGGGCGGGCAGCTCGCGCTGATGAACGGCGCGCTCGACAAGATCTTCTCGAGCGGCAAGCCGACCCCCGTCGCCGTCGGGCCCGGCGCGACCCCCCCGGGTGCGACCGCGCCGCTGGACCCGGCGAAGCCTCCGGAACCGCCGGCGGCGGCACCCGCCACCACGGGCGAGCGGACGTTCGTCCGCAGCGTCAAGATCTGGTGGGAGGAGAAGCGGACCGCCGCCGAGAACTGGATCTTCGAACGCTTCGGGATCCCGATCCCGGAACCGACGACCCAGGCGGAGAAGCAGAAGCACGGCGACGATCAGCTGTTGCACCTGTCGCCGGACGAGAAGGCGCAGCGCGCCTGCCTGCTCTGGGTCCTGTGCTCGCTGCTGGTGGTCTGCGCGGTGGCGGCGAGCGTCGCCAAGTACGGCCAGTCGGTGATCGTGACGGGCGCGTCGCGGCGCGTCGTGCGCGACGTCCGCAGCGCCGTCTTCGGCCACTTGATGGGCCTCTCGGTCCGCTTCCACCAGAAGAACCACTCCGCGCAGCTCGTGTCGCGCATCACGAGCGACCTCGAGATCTTCGGCCGCTTCCTCACCGAGGCGCTGATCCGCTTCATCCAGGACGGCTTCGAGTTCCTGGTGATGCTGATCTTCGTGGCGGCCAACTCGGGCGGCTTCATCTTCGTGATCGTCGCGGTGATCGCGGTCGCCGTCGCGCCCGTGAACGCCATCGCGAAGAGGCTGCGCCAGAACGACAAGAAGACGCAGGCCGGCATGGCCGAGGTCGCGACGGTGATCCAGGAGGTGCTGACGGGGCAGCGCGTCGTGAAGGCGTTCGCGGCCGAGCAGCGCGAGATGGCGCGCTTCCGCAAGGTGACGCGCACCCACATGAAGAGCCAGATGAAGACGCGGCGGCTGCGCAGCCTCACCGAGCCGATCGTGATCGGCATCGGGGCGCTCGGCGTCGCCGCGATCATCGTGGTCGGCGGCTACCGAGTGCTCGACGGGAAGATGGACGGGGCGAGCCTCATCATCAACGTAATGGCTGTCGTCAAGGCGATGGCGAACCTGCGCGGCATGAGCAAGCAGCTGAGCGACTTCCAGCTCGGGCTCGCGGCCGCCGACCGCGTCGGCACGGTCCTGGAGGCGCGCAGCGAGATCCGGGAGAAGCCCGACGCCAGGCCGCTGCCGCCCTTTGCCGGCGAGATCCGCTTCGCGGCGGTCCGCTTCCACCACGATCCGGAGAAGCCGACGCTCCAGGGCATCGACCTCGCGATCAAGAAGGGCGAGAAGGTCGCCCTGGTCGGGCCGAGCGGCGCCGGCAAGTCGACCATCATCGACCTCGTGCCGCGCTTCTTCGACGTCGAGAGCGGTTCGATCAAGGTGGACGGCCGGGACGTCCGCGACGTCACGCTCGCGAGCCTGCGCGAGCAGATCGGCATCGTCTCGCAGGAGACGGTGCTCTTCCGCGACTCGATCCGCGACAACATCGCCTACGGCCGGCCCGGCGCGACCGACGAGCAGATCGTCGCCGCCGCCAAGGCCGCCAACGCGCACGACTTCATCGTGAAAAAGCCGAACGGCTACGCGTGGCGCGTCGGCGAGCGCGGCCACTCGCTCTCCGGCGGCGAGCGGCAGCGCATCGCGATCGCGCGAGCCATCCTGCTCGACCCGCCGATCCTGATCCTCGACGAGGCGACCTCGGCGCTCGACTCCGAGTCGGAGGCGGTGGTGCAGGCGGCGCTGCAGCGGCTGATGGTCGGGCGCACCGTCATCGTCATCGCGCACCGCCTCTCGACCATCCGCGACGCCGACCGCATCGTCGTGCTCGAGAAGGGGCGCATCGCCGAGGTGGGCAGCCACGACGAGCTGATGCGCCGCCAGGACAGCCTCTACCGGCGCCACTACGAGATCCAGAACCGCAGCCACCCGCCCGACGACGAAGGCACGCGCAAGGCGGTCTGACGCGCGCGGCGTTCAGCGCGCGAGCTCGAGCAGGACGATCGAGCGGGTCGGAGTGAAGGCGAGCGTGCGGACCACGGCGAGCCGCGCGCGCGCCGGCTCGGACAGCTTGCGCAGCGAATAGTCCATCGTGAGGAGGTGGCGCGCGCCCACGCGCTCCATCTCCTCGACGACGCGGTCGGGTGCCACGTCGCGGAGATTCCGGCCCGAATAGAAGGGCAGCACGGCGAGCGTCGTCTCGTCGGCGTCGAAGGAGAGCAGCGGCTCGCCCGCCGGCACCGCGGCCGCGGCGGCGAGCGCGCCCGCGCGCAGCCCCTTCACCGGATCGAGGAGCGGCCGCACCAGCGTGTGGCTCGCGAGCAGCAGGAGCAGCAGCGGCGCGGCGATCGCCGTCGCGAGCGCGCGGCGCGGCCGCGCGGCCGCTGCGGGGTCGGGGCGACGCGCCGCGCGCCACGACCTTGCGGCCAGCGCGAGCGTCGCCGCGCCGGCCAAGATCAACATTCCGCGCGTCGCCGCAAGCTCGGGCGCACCGAGCGGCGCGAGCGCCGGCCAGCGGGACAGGACGTTCGCCTGCGCCGCGACCGCGAACACCGCGAGCAGCAGCCCGGCGAGCCCGACGACGCCGATCAGGACGCGCGCCGTGATCCTCTCGAGCGGCCGCGCGGCGCGGATCGACGCGAGCCACGCGCCGGCGACCGCCGCGAAGGCCGGCAACAGCGGGACGACATACGACCCGCGCTTCCCCGACGGGAGCGAGAGCAGGACGACACCGGCGACGAAGAGCGCAGCGAGCGGGCGCACGCGCACGGCCGCGGCGCCGCGCCACAGCGCCTTCGACGCGAGCAGCGCCGGGAGCGCGACGATCCACGGCGCGATCGAGGCCGGGAGCTGGAGGAGGTAGTACCACGGCGGATTCGAGTGGCCCGAGATCCGGGCGGTGCCGCCGAAGCTGCGCGCGACCACCTGTCCGACCACGCACTCCCAGGCGTTGCGCCAGCCGCCGGGATGGCGCGCGAGCGCGGCGGCCCACGGCAGTCCGAACAAGGCGATCGCGAGGGCCGCCGCGACGCCCGTCCGAACCGCAAGCGATCCCACTCGAGCGGTCGCGACGCCGCGCGGCGTCTCGCGCCGCGCGACGAAGAGGAACGCGATGAGCGGCGGCGCGAGCGCGAGCAGCGGCCCGATCAGCCCCTTGGTGAGGAAGGCGAGGCCGGCGAGCGCGCCCGCGGCGAGCGGCGCCGCCGCCCCGATCGGCGCGCGCTGGCGCCCGCGCTCCCACGCTGAAAAGAGGACCACGTGCGTCCACGCCACGAAGGCGGCGAGCGCGGTGTCGTTGATCGAGCGGTGGCCCACCGACCAGAACTCGCTCGTCGTCGCGAGCACGACGACGGCGTAGAGCCCCGCCGCACGGCCGCGCGCCCGCCGGCCGAGCGCATACGCCGCGAGCAGCGCCGCCGTCGAGAAGAGCGCGGCCGGGATGCGCGCCGCGCCGGCCGATACGCCGAACGCGGCGAACGACGCCGCCATGGTCCAGACGAAGAGCGGCGGCTTCTCGAGGAACGGCTCGCCGGCGAGCGTCGGCAGCGCCGAGCCCCCCGCCTCGAACATCTCGCGCCCGATCTCCGCCTCGCGCGGCTCGTCGGGCGTCCAGAGCTCGTGCTGGAAGATCCCGGCGAAGGAGACGGCGAGAGCGAGCAACCACGGAAGCGCCGCGCCCGCGGCGAAGCGTCGCTTCGCCGCGGGCGCGCTCGGACTCGTTCGCTGCGATCCTTCGCTCACTTGGGCTTCGCGACTCCCGTCGACCCGCCGAACACGCGCGGGTAGCGATAGTAGACCTCGGTGCAGAGGCAGTTGAGCGCCGTCGCGTAGACGCGCCCCCCCTCCTGCGACCACGGGTCGACCGGATCCCACGACCCGTACTCGTCCTGGGTCTTGTCGAGCCGCTGGTGGTCGACGATCGCCGTCTTCATCGCCGCGTTCCACTTCTCCCAGCGCGGCCCGCCGACCTGGAACATCGCGAGCGTGCCGTAATACCAGTAGTAGAAGTCGATGAACGGCGGGTCCCATTTCGGCGGCTGCGCCACGAGCAGGTCGGCGCCGCGCCCGATGCTCGGGTCGGAGCCCGTCGTGCGGCCGTCGAAGATCCGCACCAGCATCCCGACCGCCGTCAGCGACTCGCTGTTCTGCGCCGGGAACTTCTCCATGGCCGGTCCGGTGACGCGCGCCGGCCAGCCGCCCTTCTGCTGGTAGCCCGTCCGGCCGTTCTCCTCGGTCATCTCGTCGATGAAGGTGGCGGCGTGGTCGAGCGAGGCGTGCTCGATTTCGATGCCGGAGAGGACCGCCGACTTGAGCACCATGGTCATCCAGCCGGTGACCGACGTGTCGTTGTCGCCGTCGGCGCAGCCGTAGCGCCACGCGCAATAGGGATTCTGCGAGCGGCCGACCCAGGCGACGCCCATCTGCGCCGGCTTGCGGAGCGCGTTCGCGCCGGTCATCCCGAAGGCCTCCGCCATCGCGAGCGCCGCGCACGCGTGGTTGTACTGGTAGTGCGGGCAGCTCTTGCCGCCGAAGACGCCGTCCTCGTCCTGCACGCTCGCCAGCCAGACCAGCCCGTCCCGCACCGTCTTCTTGAACGGCCCGTCCTGGTTCGTGAAGCCGGCGCCGAGGAAGCAGAGCAGCGCGAGCCCCGTCACGCCGACGTCGTAGGTCGCCTCGCCGCGGCCGTCGCACTTGCCCTTCCTGCACTGCGCGTCGAAGCCGTCGCAGTCCCAGCGCCCGTCGGGCGACTGGTGGTTCGCGAGCCACTGCAGCGCGGCGAGCGTGCTGGCGGTCGTCGTGTCCGGGTGCCCGCGCGTCACGCCCGGACCGTCACTGCCTCGCCCGCCGCGCCCCTTCCCGCCGCCGCCGAGGTAGCGCCCCGACCAGACCGAGGGGCCGTTGCCGACGTGGCCGTTGACGCCGGTGCCGATCGCGGTTCCACCCGTCATGCCGCTCGGAAGGGTCGACAGTGCGGATTCGTCGGGGTTGAAGAGACCGGCCTCGAGCGTCGGGTCGATCGTCTCGCCCGGCTCGCCGCGGAAGGCCTGCTGCTCCTCCGGGATCAGGTAGTCGACGTCGCCGTCGGTGCGGCCGATCTGGTCGGGGACCGGCAGGTCGTCGCGCCGCAGCTCGAGGGGCGGCGGATCGGGGATCGGCACATTCTTCAGGTCGTTGCGCGGCGCGAGCGTGAGCACGGAGACGCCGCTCGCCGCGCTCGCCGGCTGCTCGTGCAGCACGATCACCGTCAGCAGCGTCAGCACCAGCACGTGCAGCAGGACCGAGATCGTGACCCACGGCGACGCGAAGATGAAGGCGCGCAGGCGCGCGACGGTGCCGTCGTCGCGGAGCTCGGGATCGGGAGCGCTCGCGTCGCCCTCCGGGACTTGCGATGCGTGTCTCATGACGGGCCCCCAGGGTCGGGACTTGGATCCACCACGGTCCCGCACGCTGGCCCGTCCGCGCTCCGTGACTCGGGCCCGGTCAACGCGCCCCCGCGGATCCGGTTCGCCGCGCGAGGAGGCGCGCGTCCGCGGCTGGCTCCCCCGCGGCTGATGCGCGCGCGCGATTGCGGCATGATGTCCCGATGCCCCTGCTCCCGCAATTCCTCGCGATCGCCTTCGTCCTCGGCCTGAACGCGATCCTCGCGGCGTACGAGACGGCCATCACGTCGGTGACCCTTGCGCGCCTGGTCGCGCTGGAGAAGGCGAACGCGGCCGGCGCCGCCGCGGCGGTCGCCATGAAGTACGGGATCGAGCGCACGCTCGCCGTCGTGCAGCTCGGGATCACGTTCTCCAACGCGATCGCCGGCGCGTTCGGCGGCGCGACGGTCGAGGAGACGCTGGCGCCGTTCCTCATGGGCCGGCTCGGCTTCTCGCCGGCGGCCGCTCATGCGCTCGCGCTCGCGGCGGTCGTGATCCCGCTCGGCGTCTTGACGGTCGTCTTCGCCGAGCTCGCACCGAAGGTGCTGGCGATCCGCCACAAGGAGGGGGTCGCCTGCGCGCTCTCCCCCGCCATGAAGGGGCTCGCGACGCTGCTCGCGCCGTTCGCGACGCTGCTCGAGGGGGTGGTGAAGCGCGTGCTGCACATCGCGTCGCGCGCGCGCCGGCGCGGCGAGCCGGCCTCCGCCGAGACGAACTCGCTGCACGAGCTCACGGCGGCGGCCGCGCTGGCGCGCACCGCCAACCTGATCGGCGCGCGCGAGGAGCGGATCGTCGCGTCGGCCGCGCTCCTCTCGAGCCGCGACCTCGGCGAGATCGAGCTCCCCGCCGCCGACATCTCGCTCCTGCCGATCGACGCCACGCTGGAGACGGCGCTGGTGCGCGCCCACCTCGACATGCACACGCGCTTCCCGGTCGCGCGCGTCGAGAGCGACCCGCAGACGATCGAGGGCTACGTCACGTTCAAGGACCTGGTCGCGATGCTGAAGATGGCCGAGGGCGCCGTCGGGCTGCGCGCGATCATGCGCCCGATCAAGCGCATCGCCCGCACGACGACGATCGCGAAGGCGCTCGACACGCTGGTGCGCGAGCGGTCGCACATCGCGCTGGTCGTCTCCGACGACGACCGCGTCACCGGCCTCGTGACGCTCGAGGACATCATCGAGGAGCTGGTCGGCGACATCGAGGACGAGTTCGACCGTCTCCCCGCCCACTGCACGCCGGCCGGCGACGGCTTCATCGTCGGCGGCGGCATCACGCTCGAGACCCTCCACAAGCGCCTCGACCTGCCGCCGCCTCCGCACAACGCGACGCTCGCCGATTGGGCCCACCAGCGGCTCGCGAAGGCGCCGACGGGCGGCGAGTCGATCGCGGGCGACGGCATGCAGGTGCTCGTCCGCAAGCTGCGGCGCAAGAAGGTGGCGGAGGCGTTCGTGCGGCGCGCGCCACGGGAGGTCCGCGTCGAGTCCGTCGCGAAGGCGGAGGAGGAGAAGGGACGTCGAGCGCGCGGGTGACGAGTCCGCGGTTCGAAGCGCTCGACGTCAAGGAAACCGGGCGACTCGGAATCCGACGTAGATGCTCTTCTCGTCGGGCTTGAAGTGCATGCGGCGCGCGCAGCGCGTGTCGTCTTGGAAGTTGTACCAGGAGCCGCCGCGCACGACCCGCTGCTTGACCTTCATGACCTTCGGGCCCGTCGGGTCGAGGTCGACCTTCACGTTGCGCGGCCTCTGGGAATAGAACTGGTCGTCGTACCAGTCCGAGCACCACTCCCAGACGTTGCCGGAAACATCGAGAGCGCCGCACCAGGAGGCGCCCTTCGGGTAGCTGCCGACCTTGCGCGTGCGGCGGCCTTCCGCGTCGTCACCGGGCGCGCGGCAGTTCGCGAACTCGGCGGTGATCGCGTCGCCCCACGGGTAGGCGCGCTTCGTCGATCCGCGCGCGACGTACTCCCACTCCGCCTCGGTGAGCAGGCGCAGGTCGGTCTTCGCGAGGAATTCGCTGCGCACGTCGTCGAAGGACACGTTCTCGACCGGCAGGAGCGGATCGTCCTGGAACGCAGAGGGGTTGGCGCCGGTGACGCGTTTCCACTGCTCCTGCGTGACCTCGTAGCGGCCGACGTAGAAGGGATACCTGATCTCGACGGCGTGCGCCGGCGCCTCGTCCTTCGGCAGCTTCCGGTCGGTCGAGCCCATCTCGAACGTGCCGTTCGGAACCAGGACCAGCTCGATCCCGGTCTGACGGTCGCGCACGAGCCACGAAAGCGCGACGTTTGCGAGGCGCGCGCACACGTCGGAATCGGAGACCTCCTGGTCGGTCGGAGTGCGGCGCACCTCGTCTGCCCAGGCGGGGACCTGCTTCGCGGGGGCGGGGTCGGGGGCGGGGTCGGGGGCGGGGTCAGGGGCCGGGGGCGCGACCGGGATCTGCTTCGAGTCGTCGACGGCGCTGCGCACGCGCTCGCGCGCGCCCTTCCAGTCGGCGGCGGCGAGCAACTCCTGGCGCCGCGTGCCGAGGAGCGCGTCGGCGCGAACGTCGCGCTCCCACGCGGAGGCAGCGCTCTCGAATGCCTCGCACGCCGCGCCGAGCTCGGTGCCGTGCAGCGCTTCGAGGTTGGCGGCGGGCGCGGGCCGCCGCTCGCCGAATCGGCGCACGCGCGCGGCCAAGTCGTAGAGCTCGACGGAAACGTCGAAGCGCGCCTCGTGCGCGCAGCGATCGCGCGCGATCACGTGCAGCGTGCGCGGCGCCGGGTCGGCGGTTGCGCCGCCCGGCAGCTCGAGCGTGAGTTCGGAGGCGCCGGCCGGCGCGCTCCCGAGCGCGCGGCGGCTCGTCGCCTCGAAGAGCCCGACCGGCTCGCTCGCGTCGAGCGCGACGACGAAGCTCTTCTCGTCGGAGCTGCGCGCGCGCGGCTCCTTCGGCCGCGCGGTCACGCGCGGCGGCGTGCGGTCGATCTCGATCGAGCGGCGCGCGAGCTCGCGGCGCAGCGCGGTCCAGACGACGACGACGGCGGGTCCCTCCTCCTTCGGGAGCGCGACGGTCGCCTCGACGGCGCCGCCCTCTCCGACCGCCACGGGATGTCGCAGGTCGCCGAGGAGCCCGACGTCGACCTCGGGCGTCGCGGGCGGGGAGACGGTGCCGCGTACGACGAGCTCGCCGCGGTCGGTCGCACCGCCTTCCGCGAGGAAGCCGGGGTCGAAGGTGAAGCGCTGCTCCGCGTCGACGACCGGGCCCACGTCCAAGCGGGGCGCGTGGAAGCGGTTCCAGGCGAAGACGCCGCCGAGCGCGACCGCCGCGAGTCCCACCGTGACGGCGATCGCGCGCGACTTCGAGCGCCCCGCCGGCAGCGGCGTCGGCACGGGGGTCGGTACGGGAGTCGGCGTTGGGGCGGGAGGGGGGACGGGCGTCGGCGGCGCGGCCGCGCCGGCGTGCGGCGGCTCGGCGGTCGTCTGCGAGACGACGCGCGTCTCGGCCCTCGTGAAGTCGGTCGGCGGATTCACCGGCGCGACGCCGGTCACCGCGCCGCCGAACGCGGCGGCGAACGCGCGGCACGACGGGAAGCGGTCGCCCGGCCGGCGCGCGAGCGCCCGCATCACGACCGCCTCGACCGGCGCGCTCACCTGCGGCGCGGCCTGGCGCAGCGGCACCGGCGGATCGACGGTCCGCTTGAGGATCACCTCGAGCGCGGTGCGCCCCTCGTGCGGCAGCCGGCCCGAGAGCGCCTTGTAGACCACGCAGGCGAGCGAGTACTGGTCGTAGTGGGGACCGAGCGCGTCGGGCGATCCCGCTTCCGGCGCCATGTAGCTCGGCGAGCCGGGGCTCGCGCCGGTGCTGGTGAGCCCGGTCTCCTCGCCGCCCAGCGCCTTGGCGATCCCGAAGTCGGCGAGGAACGCGTTGCCGTAGCCGTCGAAGAGGATGTTTCCCGGCTTCACGTCGCGATGGATCACGCCCTGCGAATGGATGAAGTCGAGCCCTTCGGCGACCGGCGTGATCCAGGGGATCACCATCTCCGCGCTCATCGGCCGCTCGGTGCGCTCGGCGAGGCTGCCGCCGGCGAGGTACTGCAGCACGACGACCGGCACGTCCTTCAAGTGGGCGACGTCGAGCACCTTGACGATGCGCGGATGGTCGAGACGCGTCAGGCTCTGGATCTCGCGCTCGAAGCGGTCGAGGAATCCCTCCTGCTCGAGGAAGGACGCGCGCGGCACCTTGACCACCACGCGCCGGCCGTCGACGCGCTCGTCGATGGCGAGCCAGACGGTGCCCATCCCGCCGTGGCCGAGCAGTCGTTCGACGCGGTAGCGCCCGTCGACGACCTCCCCCACGAGCCGGACTTCGTATGAATTCGACTTCATCATGGAAGGGCGGAGCATCATGCCAATGGGAACGCCGGCCGGCACGAAGGCCGCACACGCCCGCGGAGCGGCGCCTCGCCGCCGGCGATCGGCCACGGCGATGGAGGACGTCGGGGGCCGTCGCACGGCAAGAGGACGACACCGGAAAGCTCTGCACGCTTCCTTGGGTCAGGAACGGCGGTTTTCCACCGGTCCAACGCATCGCGCGAGAGCCGCAGAAGGGCGGGCGAACCTCCTGTCGGGAAACCCCTGATCGATGCGAGTTTCGCCGATTGAATCTTCGGCGCGTGCGATTACGTTTCGTGGGTCGTCCACCTCTCCGTCACGTCGGACCTCGGAATACCCCTTCGAATCCGACCGGGCAGACCGGAGAGGTGGGCGGCACTGTTTCCGGCCGATGTCGATGGGCGTAGGGTCGCCCGCGCCCAATGATGCGAGCATGCGCCTCCCGGGAAGGCGGTTGCACTGCGCCCGTCGCGGCGTTTCCTCTTGCGGAACTGCGGTGAGAATCCGCTGTAGGCGCCAGTCGCGGAGCATTGGGGATACAGAGGACTCGACTGACGACGGATGGCGTTCGACCGACACGACCCCGACGCAGCAGTACCCCGCCCGGATGATTCGGTGCGCGCGGTCGAGCTCTTCGCCCGCCTCCTCGAGAGCGGCGACGACCCCCTCCACCTCGACCCCGCGCGCTTCGACGAACTGCTGCGCAGCCATCCCGAGCTGCGCGACGAGCTGCTGCTCATCCGCGACGGAATGGAGAAGTTCGCGTCGATCCGTGGGCGATTGCCGCGGCTCGCAGTGGTGCGGAGCGGGCGGCGCTGGCGGTGGGTCGGCGGTTGGATCGCGGCGGCGGCCGTCGCGGCACTCGCGACGTTCTACTTCGTGAAGGACCGGACGCCGCGCGAGCACCGCGCACCGACCGAGACGACGTCGACGCCTCGACCGACTGGCGACGCCGAGCTCGGCGCCGTGAAGGTCCTGCTGGTCGAAGCGGGGATCCGGTACATCGAGGAGATCTACCGGAGCGGCGGCGACCTGGCTCCGAAGGTGGATCCCGATCCGGTCGTGCTCGGACGCGACGATCACCGTCTCGACACGGTCGTGAACGTCCTCACGGCGCTCGAGAAGATCGAGGAGCTGCCGAGCGACGGCGCGAACTCCGGCGGCGCCGACCGTCGCGAGCGCATTCGCGGTCTGGTCACCGCCGCGCCCGCGCGCTGGCAGGAACGAGTCGGGGACGCCTTCGCGAATCGGGACGGATCGATCTCCGATGCCGCGCCGCTCCTCCTCGCCCTCACGCGCGATCCGAAGCTGCAGGCGATCCTGCTCGCGAAGCAGAAGGACGGCGCGCTGCCGCAAGTGCTCGCGGAGCTCGCCGCCGCCGCCACGGTGCCGGCGCGGCTGACGTTGAAGGCGATCGACCTCGAACGCGGAGCGGCGGAGCTCGCTGGAGCGTCCGTCTTCGCGCAGGCGATCGACCCGGTGACCGGGCTGCTCGGGACTCCCATCCCGCTGGGGGAGACGCCGCTCGAGGACCGGGACCTGCTCACCGGCGACTGGCGGATCACGGTCGTCGAAGCTGCGCAGGCGGGGGCGGCGCGCCATTCGGAGCTGCGCCTGCTGGCGATGCCGAACGAGGAGCTCGCGCCGCGAGTCGCATTCTTCCGCGCCACTCTCGACCTCGAAAAGAGCATGGCCCTCCTGCCGGCGACCTCGGCTCGCTTCGGGGAGCCCGCCGACGCGAAGACGCACAGCATGAGCCACCTGCCCTTCGCGACGGAGTCGGTCGCGGAGTTCTGGCTCGACCGCAACGAGGTCACCTGCCAGGAGTACTCCGACTTCTTCCTCGAGGCGAAGGCGCATCCCGAGTGGTTCGGCGGGACGCTCCCGCTCCACCGCCCGCGGGTGCTCGCGAGCGACGGCACCTGCCCCGCCCGGCTCGCCCGTTTCCCGATCGTCGACGTGACGTGGGAGGAGGCGGTGATCTACGCGAACTGGGCCGGCAAGCGCCTCCCGACCGAGCGGGAGTGGGAGAGGGCGGCGCGCGGGTCGCTCGACGAGGACCGCGACTACCCATGGAAAGACGAGTACGCGCCCGAGGGCAGGCACCCCGTGAAGTTCGACGCGTCGATCTCCCACATCCTCGAGCAGTCGATGCCCGCCGGCGCCCGGAAGCCGGACCGGATCGACCTCGGTCACCCGGAGAAGACCTTCGTCAGCCTCGATGGCTGCGACGTCGACGATCCCGCCTACGCCGACGGCGCGACCCCCGGCCCGCCCGAGGCGCGCCTGCAGCGGCTCGGCGACAACGCGTCGGAATTCGTCGAGGACCTCTACGTCCAGATGCGTGGAGAGACGCCGGGACTGCTCCGCTCCGCGAGCGTCGCGCGCGTCTTCAAGGGCGGCAATTGGCAGTCGATCGACCCCGCCAACTCCAAGAACTGGAGCCGCGGCGCGTTCTTCCCCGACTGCAGTACGGCGATGATTGGCTTGCGCTGCGCGAAGACGACGAAGCCGTTCACTGCGTCGAAGTGAAGCGCGTGTCCTGGCCGTCTCCCGGTACGATCGCATTCGTCGTCGCGACGCCCCCATTCGTTGCCCGGGAGACCGCTGTGCGCAAGCGTGCGAGCCATTCCAAGCGAGTCCGCATCTCGCTTCCGGCCCGATTCAAGATCGTGCCCCTGCGAGCCCCGAAGAAGGCGAGCCGCAAGGTGCGCAGGCTGACCGACGGCGGACCCAATCCCTGCCCCGACGGCTGCACGTACCAAGGCACGATCAGCATCGGCGAAGTCTCCTATTGGGTCTGCCTGACTGCCGACGGGTCGACCATCCTGATCCGGATTCCCTGAGAGCCTGACTCGGCAGGCTCCAGGCGCGGTCACGCCCCGCCGAGCGCCCGGTAGAGCCGCGCGAGTCCGCGCGCGAGGCGCATGCGGACGGTCGACTCCCCCACTCCGAGCTCGCGCGCGACGTCGGCGATCCGCTCGCTGCGCAGCGCGATACGGCGGACGGCGGCCGCCTCGTCGGCGGGGAGGCGCTCGAGCGCGACGAGGGCGCGTCGCGCGAGCTCGCGCTCGCTCACCGTCTCGTCGGGCGTCGGCGCCTTCGACGCGAACGCGGCGGGCTCCTCGCGGTCCTCGCCGTCCTCCCCGCCCTTCAGCAGGTCGCGGAGCGAGACGCGGCGCCGCGGGTCGCGCTTGGCGGCGCGCGAGTGGTAGTCGTGCAGGTCGCAGATCCGGTGGTGGACGATCCGCTGGATCCACCGGTGCAGCTGCGACTCGCCGCGCACCTGCAGCCGCGGGAGCTCGCCCTGGATCGCGAGCAGCAGCTCCTGCACGACGTCGTCGAAGCCGACGTCCCGAAGGAGTTGCGGGCCGAGCTGGACGCGGACGGAGCTCGCCACCAGGGCTTGCAGCCGCCGCGCGAAGAGGTCGCGCGCCCGGGAATCGCCCCCCTGCGCGGCGCGGGCGAGCGCGTCGAGAGGCACGCCCGTGCCGTCGCCGGCCACACCGGGCGACTTCGATCCCTCTTCGGCCACGTTCCCCCTCCGGGACCGCGCCGGCAGGGGGGCGCAGGCGCAGACCCGGTCCAGTCTATTCGCTCCCGTCGTTGCGGTTTCGCACCCGCATTCCGCTGGTAGCGCCGTCGCCATCCGCCACCGACGGGAGCGGGTCCTGGATCGAGCGCGAGCCGAAGGAACGGGTGCCCCCGACCCCTCGGGAGAGTGGGTGGTCGTCGCCTTCGATCCCGGGCTCGTCCGGGTCGGTCGGGTCGTCGCGCGCGAAGGGTCCGCGCTCGACGTCGAATTCCCGCGGCGCCAGCAGCAGACGCTCGCCGTCGGGACGCGCGTGCCGATCGCCCTGTGCGACACGTGGCGCGCCGCGCCCGCGGAGAACGCGATCCCCGACCGCTCGTGCGTCGCGACGGAACGCTCCGAGCAAGGTGACGTGCGGCGCTACCGGCTGCTGCTCGACGACGCGGCGGACGGCGCCGATCGGCGCGTCGTCGTGGGGGCGCGTGACCGCACGCTGCCGCGCGGGCGCGCGCTGCGCGTCGACCTGCGCTTCGGGACGCTCGACTTCCGGGCGGAGGTGGCGGCGTGGCCCGGCGGGGTGATCCTGCTGCGCGTCGCGCTCGAGACGGAGGCGATGCTGCGCGCGACCGACGCGATCGAGCTGGTGCACCGGCGCCACGTCGACGACCTCGAGATCCGGCTCGGCGGCTGGATCGAGCGGCGCGTCCTCGAGGGGCTCTTCGTGCGCTACGACTTCCGCATCGACGACCAGCTCGCCGAGGACGGCGCGTTCCAGCGCGTCCGGCTGCGCTCGCTGCTCGCCGGCGAGGAGGGCCGAGGCGCGTCGCAGGCGTGACGCACGCGGCGCGCGGTCACTGCTTCGCGGTCGGCTCGGCCAGCGCGGTCTCGATCGGCGGCCAGCCGCCGCCGAGCGCCTTGTAGAGGCGGATCACGTGGGTCGTGACCGCGGCGTCGCTGGTCGCGAGGTCGTCCTCGAGCGACGCCACCTCGCGCTCCGAGTCGAGCACGATCTGGAAGTCGGAGAGGCCGTTGGTGTACTGCGTCTGCGCCAGCTCGACCGCGCGGCGCGCCTGCGTCGCCGCCTCGAGCAGCGACGTCCGCCGCACCTGTTCGCGCACGAACGCCGTCATCGCCGCCTCGCACTCCTCGAGCGCGTTCAGGACCGTGCGCTCCCAGCGGAGGCGCGCCTGCTCGGCGCGCGCGTCCTGCGCCTCGACCAGCTCGCGCAGCCGGCCGGCGTCGAAGAGGTTCCAGCGCAGGTCGGGGCCGAAACCCCAGAACATGCTGCGCCGGTGCAGCAGGTCGGCGATGTCCTCCGAGGCGAGCCCGAGCGATCCGCTGAGCGAAAGCCGCGGATAGAGGTCGCCCTTCGCGACGCCGATGCGCGCCGTCTCGGCGGCGAGCACGCGCTCGGCGCGGCGGACGTCGGGGCGGCGCCGCAGGAGGTCGGCGGGCAGCCCGACCGCGATCTCGAGCGGCGCCACCGGCACCGGCCGGACCTCCTTCAGCTCCTCGGCGAGCGCGCCGGGCGGCAGCCCGATCAGCACCGCGAGGCGGTTCTCCGTGATGCGCACGCCCGCCTCGAGCGCCGGCACGTTGGCGCGCGTCGACTCGACGACGGTCGACGCCTGCGCGACGTCGAGCGCGCCGACCATTCCCGACTCGAAGCGGCCGCGCACGACGGAGAGCGTCTGCTCCTGCAGGTCGACGTTCTGGCGCGCGATCGCGAGGCGGCGCTGGAACGAGCGCATCTCCACGTAGCGCAGCGCCACCTCGGCCGTGACCGACAGGGCGACGTCGCGCGCGTCCTCGTACTGCGCGGCGAGGTCGGCGTCGGCCGCCTCGACGCCGCGGCGCACGCGGCCCCACAGGTCGATCTCCCACGCCGCGTCGAAGCCGACGCTGAAGACGCCGTTGTCGGGCACGAAGCTGCCGAAAGGCGTGTTGTCGGACTCGCCGCTCCGGCGGTACGACGCGGCGCCGTCGAGCGTCGGGAAGCGGTCGGCGCCGACGACGCCGCGCAGCGCGCGCGCCTCGCGGATGCGCGCCAGCGCCTCCTTCAGGTCGAGCCCCTGGTGCGACGCCCTGACGACCAGGTCGTCGAGCGTGGGATCGTGCAGGCGCGACCACCACGCGTCGAGGTGCGGCGCCGCGGCGTTCGGGTCGGCGGAGGCCTTCTCGACGAGGCGCGGGTCTTCGGTCTCCCGCCATCCGGCGGGCGTCGCCATTTCCGGCGGCTGGTAGTCGGGCCCGACCGCCATGCAGCCGGCCAGCGCTCCGGACGCCAACGCGCCGAGCGCCAGCGCGATCTTCGCGAGCGGGACGGTCGAGGCGGGTCGCGACGCGGCTCGGGAGCTCATGCGGTCACCATCGGGGCCTTGGGGGAGTGCAGCGAGTTCGGCGGGACGAGCGCGCCGTTCTCCTCCAACGCCCCCTCCTCCGCGTCGCGCCGGCGCTTCTCCGCGATCAGGAGGTAGAAGACGGGGACGACGAAGAGCGTGAAGAGCGTGCCGATCGTCATGCCGGTGACGAGCACCGTGCCGATGCTGTTGCGCGCCTTGGCGCCCGGCCCGGTCACCAGCACCAGCGGGAAGTGGCCGAAGACGGTCGCGGCCGACGTCATGAGGACCGGCCGCAGGCGGGTGAGCGACGCCTCGCGGATCGCCGCCAGCTTGGAGAAGCCGCGCGCCTGCAGCGTGTTGGCGAACTGGACGATCAGGATGCCGTTCTTGGCGATGAGCCCGACCAGCGTGATCAACCCGACCTGCGAGTAGATGTTGATCGTGGTGACGTCGAGGAAGCTGAAGATCAGCGCGCCGGAGATCGCGAGCGGCACCGAGCCGAGCAGCACGATCAGCGGGTCGCGGAAGCTCCGGAACTGCGCCGCGAGCACGAGGTAGATCAGCACGACCGCGAAGCCGAGCGTGACGGTGAAGGCCGATCCTTCGCGCCGGATCTGGCGCGACTCGCCGGCGTACTCCTGGACGACGCTCGTCCCCGCCGCCTCGGTCGCGGCGTTCTCGAGGACGCGCAGCCCCTCCTCCTTGGTCACGCGCGGCTGCACGCCGCCGAAGATGCGCACCGCGTTCTTCTGCTGGAAGCGGTTGAGCGTGCGCGGCGCCGTGGTCGCGACGATGTGCGTGAAGGTGGAGACCGGCACGAGGTCCCCGGCCGGCGTCTTGATCTTGAGGTCGAGCAGCGGGCCGAGCGTCGCGCGGTCCTGGTCGCCGATCTGCGGGATCACCTTGTAGCTGCGGTCGAAGTAGTTGAAGCGGTTCACGTAGGCGCCGCCGAGCAGCGTGCCGAGCTCGCGGCCGACGCCGGCGAGGTCGAGGCCGAGGTCGGCGATCTGCTCGCGGTCGATCTCGACGCGCGCCAGCGGCTGGTCGATCTTCAAGTCGGTGTCGACGTAGAGGAACTTGCCCGACTTCCAGCCGGCGCCGACGACGGCGCCGACCGTGCCGACCATCTGCTCGAGCGGCTGGTCGCTCTGCAGCACGAGCTCGACGTCGTACTGGCCGGCGTTCGGCAGCGGCGGGTCGAGGCGCGGGAAGGCGCGCAGCCCCGGCACCTGGGAGACGGCGCCGAACAGCTCGCCGTAGATCTCCTCGGTCGACCGCTTCCGCTGGTGCCAGTCCTTGGTGACCATGCCGCCGTAGCCGCCCCACGACGCCGTGAGCGACCACATGAACTTCGCCTCGGGGAACGCCGTGACCTGCTTGACGATCTTCAGCGACTCCTGGTGCGCCGCCTCGAGCGTCGAGTCGGGCGCCGACTCGAGGAACATCGCGATGTGACCCTGGTCCTCGACCGGCGCGAGCTCGCGGCGCGCGTGCGCCTGCAGCGGCCAGATCGCCGCCATCACGAGCAGCGCCGCGACCACGATCGCCCAGCGGATCGAGAGCGCGCCGTCGAGCAGCCTCGCGTAGGCGCGCCGCACCATCTCGAAGCCGGCGTTCACCCAGCGCGTGAGGCGGCCCTCCTGGCCGTGCGCGTGGACGAAGCGCGAGCTCATCACCGGCGAGAGCGTGACGGCGACGAAGCCCGACACGATGACCGCCGCCGCGAGCGTGATCGCGAACTCGAGGAAGAGCGTGCCGGTCAGCCCGCCCTGGAAGCCGATCGGCGTGTAGACCGCCGCCAGCGTGATCGTCATGGCGATGATCGGGCCGACCAGCTCGCGCGCGCCGACCAGCGCCGCCTCGACGCGCGAGCGCCCCTCGCGGACGTGGCGCTCGACGTTCTCGACCACGACGATCGCGTCGTCGACGACGAGCCCGACCGAGAGGACGATCGCGAGCATCGTGAGCAGGTTGAGGCTGAAGCCGAAGGCGTACATCACGATGGCCGCGCCGATCAGCGAGATCGGCATCGCCACCAGCGGCACCAGCGCGGTGCGCACCGAACCCATGAAGAGGAAGACGACGAAGCCGACGATCGCGATCGTCTCGGTGAGCGTCTTCGAGATCTCGGTGAGCGCGTCCTCCATGAAGACGGTCGCGTCGTAGGCGAGGCGCATGTCGACGTCGGCCGGCAGCGTCGGCCGCAGCCGCTCCATCTCGGCGTGCAGGCGGTGCGCCACCTCGATCTCGTTCACGCCGGCGAGCGGCCAGACCGAGAGGTAGACCGCCTCCTTCTCGCTGAACTTCGCCACCATGTCGGCCTCTTCGGCGCCGAGCTCGACGGTGGCGACGTCCTTCAGCCGCGTGATGGCGCCGCCGCGCTCGGCGACGATCAGCTCTTCGAAGTCGTCGACGGAGCGCAGGTCGGTGTTGGCCAGCAGGTTGACCTGGACGAGGTTGCCCTTGGTGCGGCCGACCGCCGCGAGGTAGTTGTTGCGGCGCAGCGCCTCGTGCACGTCGCCGGGCGAGAGCCCGAGCGCGGCGAGGCGGTCGGGGTCGATCCAGATCCGCATCGCGATCGGGCGGCCCGCCTCGACGCCGACGCGCTGCACGCCGGGGAGCGTCGTGAGCTGCGGCTGCAGCGTGCGCGCCAGCCAGTCGGTCATCTCCGGGACCGTGCGCTGGTCCGACGTGAAGCTCAGATAGAAGGAGGCGTAGGGCCGGTCGGCGCGCTGGATCTCGACGATCGGCGGCTCGGCCTCGGCCGGCAGCTCCGAGCGGACCTGCTGGAGGCGCGCCGAGACCTCGGCCAGCGCCGTCGTCGCGCTGTGGTTCAGCTTGAGGCGGACGGTGACCAGGCTGTAGCCGGCGCGGCTGGTCGACTCGATGTAGTCGACTCCGCTGATCGCGGAGACGACGCGCTCGATCGGCGTGGTGAGGAAGCCGCGGGCCGTCTCGGCGCTCGCGCCGGTGTAGATCGTCGTGATCAGGAGCGACGAGCTCTCGATCTTCGGGTACTGCTGGACCGGCAGCGTCGTCGCGGCCCGCCAGCCCACCAGCAGGATCACCAGGTTCACCACGATCGCGAGGACCGGGTGGCGGATGAAGACGTCGGTGAACGAGTGCTTGGGCGTCTCCATCTCAGCGCCCTTCCTCGACGACGTTCACCAGCCCGCCTTCGTGCAGCTTGAACGAGCCGGACGCCGCGACCGCGTCGCCGACGGCGAGGCCGCCCTCGACGACGATCTCGTCGCCGAGCAGCGCGCCGCCCTCCACCTTGCGGACGTGCGAGCGCATCTTTCCGTCGGCGTCGGGGCTCACCAGGAAAACGTGGTCGCCGTCGGGGCCGCGCCGCAACGCGCTGACCGGGACGACCACCGCGTCACGCATCGGCCCGACCGGCACGCGCACGCGCACCGACGAGCCGGGCGCGAAGGCGCCCTTGCCGACTTCGACACGCGCCCGTACGAACGCGTTGCGCGTGGTCGGATCGACGCGCGCGTCGACCGCGACGACCGACGCCGCGACCGGCTTCGTGTCGCGCGCGCCGACGATCTCGACCGCGTCGCCTGGCTGGAGCGCCGCCGCCACGCCCTGCGCGACCGAGAAGTCGACGTGCACCGCGTCGTCGACGCCCTGGAGCGTCGTGATCTCGGTCCCCTCCTTCAGGTACTGGCCGAGGTGGACGTCCGACATGCCGATGCGGCAGCGGAACGGCGCCTTCAGCGTCTTGCGGGCGATCACCGCCTCGGTGCGCGCGATCTGCGCGGCGGCCACGTCGCGCTCGGCGCGCGCCTTGTCGACGTCGAGGTCGGAGGCGCCGTGGTTCTGCGCCGCCTTCTCCATGCGGCCGACGACCGACTGCGCGAGCGCGAGCTGCGCCTGCTGCGCCTTGAGCTCCGCCTCCTCGACCGAGACGTCGAGCGCGACCAGCAGCGTGTTCGCCTCGACCACCAGGCCCGGCGGGAGCGCGATCTGGCGCACCGTGCCCGCGATCTCGTTGCTGAGCATGATGGACGCGAGCGCGCGCACCGTCCCGATCGCCGTCGTCGACCGGCGGTACTGGCGCGCCGTCGCCTTCGCGACGGTGATGGATTCCATCGGCTCGGGCATCCGCGCCGCCGCCGCGTTCGCCTCGGCGATCGAACGCTCCTTCCAGACGGCGAGACCGCCCCCCGTCGCCACGATGGCGAGCAGCAGGACGATCGAGGCGAACCATTGGCGACCACTCATGGGCGGGGATCTCCGCAACTTCCGGGATCGGAAGTAGACCAGTCGTCTAGGGGGCGGTCCCGGACCGCGGCGCGGGCACGGCGAAGGCGTTGGGGCGACGGGACGGGGTCATCGGTGGAACTCAGCCCGGCTTGCTCAGGAGCACGTCGAACACGAAGGCGAGAAAGGCCTCGACCGGGTGCAAGCTGCGATCGATCTGCATGCGGATCGTCGCTTTTTTTTAGAGCATGACCAGCACGTTCGCGAGCCGGTCGGGGTCG
>DAINBU010000063.1:0-27320 GCA_036732755.1 Planctomycetota bacterium | reverse complement strand
TCCGCCACGAAGACTTGCTCCCCGCGGCCTCTTCACCCCCGCCCTCGACGTCCGCTCCCCCTTTTTCCCGCCGCCCTTGACGCTCCTCGACGCTCCTCGGCCGTCCCCTCGCCCCGCATTCGCTCTTCGCTCATCGCCCGCCGCCGCGACAGTAATGTCGCGCGGGTCGCCGATGAGCACCCGCCCGACGCCTCGCCCGCTCATTGCCCTGGTCGCGGAAGCGCTCGCGCGCCGCCGCGACCTCCCCGCGCTCGTGACGCCCGTCCGCGGCGGCGGCGCCGACCGCGTCCTCACCTGCGGCGACGTGCTCGCGCAGGCGGCGCGCGTCGCCGACGGGCTCCACGAGCTCGGCGTGCGGCGCGGCGAGAACGTCCTCCTCCTCTCGGAGAACCGCGAGCGCTGGCTCCTCTGCGACCTCGCGCTGCTCGCGCTCGGCTGTCCCGACGTGCCGCGCGGCGCCGAAGCGCCCGCCGACGAGGTCGCCTACATCGCGGAGAAGGTCGGCGCGCGCGTCGCGATCGTCGAGCGGCCCGAGCTGCTCGGCCGGATCGCGGGCGCGGCGTGCATCGAGGTCGCGGTGCTGCTCACCGGGACGGCGCCGCGCGCGCTCTCCTTCGAGGAGCTGCTCGCGAAGGCGCGCCCTGGCGCGGAGGAGCGCTTCGCCGCGCGCGTCGCGGAGCGGAGCGCCGACGAGGTCGCCTCGATCGTCTTCACGTCGGGCACGACCGGCCGGCCCAAGGGAGTCGTCCTCACGCAGGCGAACCTCGCCGCCAACCTGACGCAGGTGCTCGCGGTCATCGACTTCCTGCGCGAGGGCGGCTCGCTGCTCTCGATCCTGCCGCCGTGGCACATGTTCGAGCGGATGGTCGAGTACGCCCTGCTCACCCTCGGCCTCTCCATCGTCTACAGCGACCGGCGCAACTTCGGGAAGGACTTCGCCGCGCGCGCCCCCGCCGTGGTCGGCGCGGTGCCGCGCCTCTGGATGATGATCCTCGAGGGGGTGCGTGCGAAGGTGGCCGCCGCGCCGCCGCGCAAGCGCCGCCTCGTCGAATGCGCGCTCGAGCTCGGCGCTCGGCGCGCGCGGCGGCGCCGCTTCCCGGGCACCCCCTTCTCGCTGCGCGACGCGCTGCTCGCGCCGGTCGACGCGCTGCTGCGCCGGGTCGTCCTGTCGAAGATCGTGCACGCGCTCGGCGCGCAGCGGCTGGCGCAAGGGATCGCGATCAGCGGCGGCGGCACGCTGCCCGACCACGTCGACCTCTTCTTCGCGAGCCTCGGCATCGACCTCACCAACGGCTGGGGGCTGACCGAGACGTCGCCGGTGCTGACGCTGCGCGCGCCCGGCCACAACGTGGGCGGCACCGTCGGCCGGCCGCTCGCCGACACCGAGGTCGTGGCGCGCGACGCCGAGACCCGCGCGCCGCTCGCGGCCGGGCGGCGCGGCGTCCTGCACGCGCGCGGGCCGCAGGTGATGCGCGGCTACCTCGACGATCCGGCCGCGACCGCGGCGGTGCTCTCGCCCGACGGCTGGTTCAACACGGGCGACCTCGGCCACGTGACCGCCGACGGCGACGTCGTGATCACCGGCCGGGCCAAGGACACGATCGTGCTGCTCTCGGGCGAGAACGTCGAGCCCGAGCCGATCGAGAACGCGCTCACGAGCTCGCCGCTGATCGAGCAGGCGGTCGTGGTCGGCCAGGACGAGAAGCACCTCGCCGCTCTGATCGTCCCGCGCGGCGCAGGCGGCGCGGGCGAGCCCGCGGCGGCCGCGCCCGTCGAGCGCGCCGCGGTCCTGCGCCTGGAGATCGACGAGCGCGTGTGCGTGCGCAAGGGCTTCCGCGCGCACGAGCGGATCGTCCGCTTCCGCGTCCTCGAGCAGCCGCTGACCGTCGAGTCGGGGCTGCTCTCGCAGACGCTCAAGGTGAAGCGCGCCGTCGTGCAGGAGCGCTTCGCCGCCGAAATCCGCGCGCTCTTCGACGGGAAAGACGCGAACGAGGGGTGACCGCCTGCGGAGCGGCGCGCGTCGTCAGCGGAGCGGCGCCATCGACTCGGGCAGGCCGCGCGCGATCGCGGCCATCACGCGGTCGCGCAGCTCGCGCCGCTTTTCGCGCGGCGGCCGGTCGGCCGTGAGCTCGTCGGGGCGGACGACGTCGGTGAAGCGCACTTCGATCCGCGCCGGCCGCGGGAGCGCGCGCCCCTTCGGGAGCGCCGCATACGTGCCGACGATGCCGGCGGCGACGACCGGCGCACCGCCCTGCAGCAGCAGCGACGCGACGCCGATCTGCCCCTCCCTCACGCGGCCGTCGTCGCTGATCCCCCCTTCCGGGAAGATGGCGATCACGCCGCCGCGGCGCAGTACCGCGAGCGCGCGCCGCATCGCCTCGACGTTGACCGAGCCCTCCTGCACCGGGATCGAACCGAAGAACCACATCCAGGGCCGGTAGAAGAGCTGGTCGTGGACCATCGACGTGACCAGGAAGTGGACGCGGCGCGGCACCGCGAGCGAGAGCACGATCGGATCGAGGTAGCTCGTGTGGTTCGCGGCAACCACCAGCGGCCCGCGCGGGAACGGGCGCGGCCGGCCGCGCACGCGCATCCGGAAGTAGACGCGGAAGAAGGCGTTCACGAGCAGCCAGAGCACGACGTAGAGCCCGCGGCGGATCGGGCCGGTCTCGGCACCGCGTCTCATTGGCGCTCCACTGCGGAATTCGCGAGCAGCTCGGAGGCCGCCTGCGCCCAGGAGGTGGCCGGGTGCTCGTCGAGGCAGCGCTCGGCGAGGCGGCGCGCGCGGTCGCGGTCGGGGGCGTCGGCGCTGCGGGCGAGCACGCGCGCCGCGCCGACCAGCGCCTCGGCGGTCAGCTCGGAGCGGCCGAGCCGCGGCCCGTACTGGACCAGCGTGCGCAGGAAGTCTTCGAGCGCAGCGTGCTGCATTTCCGGAGGGACGGCCGGCGCCGCCAGACGGGCGAGCGCGAGCCCGTTGCTCGCGCCGGCCGCGATCTCGAGCGCGTCGCCCCCCTCCCCACCGATCCGGTCGCGCTCCGCGAACGCGTCGGAGAAGAAGGCCAGCGCGCGCTCGTGCTGCCCGCCTGCGAGCCGCAGCCGGCCCGCGCGCAGCCGCGCGAGGTTCTTCACGTCGGGGAACTCGGCGGCGCGCGACTCGAAGGCGACGTAGCTGCGCAGCGCCGCCTCGGGGTCGCGCGCTTCGTCGATCTGCTGCAGCAGGAGCTCGGCGCGCAGCTGCCAGCGCCGCCCGAGCCCGGCGCGCACCGCGTCGTCGCGCAGCTGTTCGAGGCGCGTGCGCGCGCCGGCGACGTCGCCGACCGCCAGCGCGAGCCGCGCTCTACGGTCGAGCGCGTCGCCGCGGAAGCGCGTGGTCGGCAGCGCGAGCAGGAGCTCGTCGAGCAGGGCGGCCGCCTCTGCGTCGCGCCCTTGCGCGCGCCGGCACTCGGCGGCGCGGAAGAGGCCGGTCGGCCGCTCCCAGGCCAGCGCGCGCACCGGCACGGTCGCCTGCGCGATCGCGCCCGCGGCCGAGAGGTAAAGGCTCGCCGCCGCCCCAAAGCGGCCGACCGCCTCGGCGTCCCGTGCGACGCGGAAGGCGTCGCTGCTGCGCGCGTGGACGATCTCCCGCACGCGCGCCGTCGGCAGCGTCTGCGGCGCGCCGCCCGCCTCGGGCTCGAAGGTGATCGCGACCGCCGTCTCCGCCGTCACGACGACGGCGCGGCGCGGCTCGCCTTGGAAGAGCGCGATCTCGTCGGCGCGCGCGGCGGCGGCGAGCGCGCCCAGCGTGATCGTCGCGAGCAGGGCGCGCACGACCACGCGCTCAGCCACCGAGCTCGGGCGAGGGCTCGCGCACGTTCCAGCGCCCCTCCGGCTTGCCGCGCCGCACCGCGAGCATCTCGGCCACGATCGAGATGGCGATCTCGTCGGCCGTCCGCGCGCCGAGCCGGAGCCCGACCGGCGTGCGCACGCGCCGCAGCCACTCCTTCTCGACGCCCTCGGCGGAAAGCTCGTCGAAGGTGAGGCGCGCCTTCGTCCCGCTGCCGATCATGCCGAGGTAGCGCGGCTCGGCGCGCCGCTTCCAGAGCTCGAGCAGGATGGCGCGGTCATCGGCGTGCGTGCGCGTCATGACCAGCACGAAGGTCGCGCGGTCGATCGGCAGCGCGCGCGCCGCCGCGTCGGGGAATTCGACCTGCGTCTGCGCCGCCATCGGGAAGCGCTCGCGGCTCGCGTACTCGGGCCGGTCGTCGGTGACGACGATGCGGAAGCCGACGCGCGCGGCGAGCTGCGCGACGGCGCGGCTCACGTGGCCGCCGCCGAAGATCACGAGCGGCGGCGCGGTGATCGGCTCGAGGAAGACCTCGACGCGGCCGCCGCAGATGAGCGCACCGCCGGGGGTCGCGTCCTCGGTCAGCGTCATGGAGAGGCGGGTCGGGCGCTCCTCGTCGATCACCTGCTGCGCGCGCCGCTTGACCTCCTCCTCGAGGCAGCCGCCGCCGACCGATCCGAGCGTGCTGCCGTCGCCGCGCACCAGGATCTTCATCGGCATGCGCGCCGGCGCCGACCCCTGCACGTCGATGATGGTCGCGAGCGCGGCGCTCTCGCCCGCTTCTCGCAGCCGCACGATCTCCCGGAAGATCGCGTCCTCGATCGAGTGTTCCGCCGCCGCGTCGCTCCCGTCGAGAGCGCGCACCCGGACGAAGGGCCGGTCGGACGGCGGATCGGCCTGACCCGGTCCTGCGAGCGGACGGGCGGCGTCGTCGGCGCGGGGGTCGGCGGCGGACATGGCGCCCGATCCTAGCGGACGCCCCGGGGAATCGACCCATCCATTATGGATGGTTGACACCCAACCACCCACTCTGGCAGGCTGAGTCCCATGCAACTCCCGCTGGATCGATCGAGTGAACGGCCGCTGCGCGAGCAGATCACGGCGGCGCTGCGCGAGCGGATCGAGTCGGGCGAGCTGGCCGCCGGCGCGCGGCTCCCCTCGTCGCGCGAGCTCGCCGACCGCCTCCACGTGAACCGGACCACGGTCGTCGACTGCTTCCAGGACCTGCGCGCCGCCGGCCTGCTCGAGACGGGCGTCGGGCGCGGGACGTTCGTCGCCGAGCGCGGCGCGACGCGGACGCTGCGCGTGCGCGGACCGGCGCTGAAGCGCGGCGCGGCGAAAGCGGCGCGCAACGGAGCGGCGGCGCGCGGCGGCGATGCGGCCGCGGCGCCCGACTTCGTCTGGGCGCGCTGGCTCGCGCACGCGCGCCCGCTGCCGCGCGTGCATGCGCCGGGTGCCGCGGGCGCCGAGGCGCGCATCCCCCTCTCGCGCGCGGTCGGCCACCCCGACCTCTTCCCCGTCGACCGCATCACCGATGCGCTCGATCGCGCCTTCGCGCACGACGGCCGGAGGCTGCTCGACTACCCCTCGCCGGCCGGCTTCGAGCCGCTGCGCGACGCGCTGCGCGCCCGCTTCCAGCGCCAGGGCGTCGCGACCGACCGCAACGAGATCGTGATCGTGAACGGTTCGCAGCAGGGGCTCGACCTGGTCGCGCGCCTGCTCCTCGCCGACGGCGGCACCGTGGTGACGTCGCGGCCGAGCTTCTCGGGTGCGCTCGACGTCTTCCGCTGGCACCGCGCGGCGCTGGTCGGCCTGCCCTACGACACCGAGGGCTTCGAGCCGGCCCCGCTCGACCGCGCGCTCGGCGGCGGCGGCGCACGGCTGATCTACGCGATCCCCGACCGCCACAACCCCACCGGCCTCACGCTGAGCGAGGCGGGGCGCGAGCGGCTGATGGCGGCTGCCCGCCTCCACGGCGCCGCGATCCTCGAGGACGACTGGCTCGCGGAGCTCTCCGACCCCGGCGAGCCCGCGCCGCTCAAGGCGCGCGACACCACCGACCAGGTGATCTACCTCGGGACCTTCTCCAAGGTGCTCGCGCCCGGCCTGCGCATCGGCTGGCTGCTGGTGCCGAAGGTGCTGTTCGAGCCGCTGCTCGCGCTCAAGAAGACGTGCGACAACGGGACCAACCTGCCGGCGCAGGCGGTCGTGCACGAGCTCCTCGCCAGCGGCTCGCTCGACGAGCACGTGAAGGGGCTGCGCAAGCAGTTCGAGAGCCGGCGTGCGCGCGTCGACGCCGCCATCGACGTCCACTTCCCCAAGGAAGCTCGGCCGCGCCGGCCCCACTCCGGCATGGTCGCCTGGATCGACCTCCCGCGCGGCAGCGACGTGAACCGGATCGTCGCCGAGGCGTCGCGCGCGGGCGTCGAGATCACGGCCGGCGCCCCGTTCGATCCGGCCGGCGGCGCGCTCGACGGCTTCCGCCTCTCCTACGCGACGGCCGCCGAGTCCGACCTCGAGCCGGCGCTCGCGCGCCTCGGCCGCGTCCTGAAATCGGTGCTCCACGGCGCCGGCGCCGCGACGGCGCCGCCGCTCGTCTGATCCGCTCCGTCCCCGAAACGAGGAACGACCCGATGCTGCGACCGAATGCCCCGCACACCGCGAAGGACGCGACCGCCGCGAACGGCGACCTGCCGGTGCCGGCCGGACTCGATGAAGTGAAGATCGGCCTCGCCCGCATGCTCAAGGGCGGCGTCATCATGGACGTCACCAACGTCGAGCAGGCGAAGATCGCCGAGGACGCCGGCGCGTGCGCCGTGATGGCGCTGGAACGTGTCCCGTCGGACATCCGCAAGGAGGGCGGCGTCGCGCGCATGGCGGCGCTCGAGATCGTCGAGCAGATCCAGGCCGCCGTCACGATCCCGGTCATGGCCAAGGCGCGCATCGGCCACTTCGTCGAGGCGCGCATCCTCGAGCAGGTCGGCGTCGACTTCATCGACGAGAGCGAAGTGCTCACGCCGGCCGATCCCGAGAACCACATCGACAAGCGCGCCTACAAGGTCCCGTTCGTGTGCGGCGCGACCTGCCTCGACGAGGCGCTGCGCCGCGTCGGCGAGGGCGCTGCGCTGCTCCGCACGAAGGGCGAGGCGGGCACCGGCAACATCATCGAGGCGGTGCGCCACCTGCGGCTGATCCAGAAGCAGATCCGCGAGCTGTCGGTCATGCCGTCCGACGAGCTCATGCACCGCAGCAAGGAGCTGCGCGCGCCGTTCCACCTCGTCGAGTTCGTCGCGCAGCACGGCCGCCTGCCGGTCCCGAACTTCGCCGCGGGCGGCGTCGCGACGCCGGCCGACGCGGCGCTCGTGATGGCGCTCGGCGCCGAGGCGGTCTTCGTCGGCTCCGGCATCTTCAAGTCGGAGAGCCCGAGCAAGACCGCCGCCGCAATCGTGAAGGCGACCGCCCAGTGGAATGATCCCGCGGTCATCGCGGACGCGTGCCGCGGGCTCGGCGGCGCGATGCGCGGCCTCTCGATGGAGTCGATCCCCGAGGCGGACCGGCTCGCGACGCGCGGCTGGTGAGTCGAGAGAGCGATGCGCGCCGGCGTCCTCGCGCTCCAGGGTTCGAGCGAGCCGCACCTGCGGCGGCTCGCCGACCTCGGCGCTTCGCCGGTCGAGGTGCGCCAGAAGCGGCAGCTCGAGGGGCTCACCCACCTGATCCTGCCGGGCGGCGAGTCGACGACGATCCGCCACCTGCTCGACCTGTTCGGGCTCACGCCGGAGATCGTCGCGCGCAGCCGCAGCGGCGAGCTCTGCCTCTACGGCACGTGCGCCGGCGCGATCCTGCTCGGGCAGGACGACGGCACGCGGCCGCGCCGGCTCGGACTGCTCGACGCGACGCTGTCGCGCAACGCCTACGGGCGGCAGGTCGACTCGTTCGCGCGCGACGTCGACCTGAAGCTCGAGGACGACGTCCGGGCCGACGACGCGGCGTCGGACGGCGTGGTCGACCCGTTCCACTGCGTCTTCATCCGCGCCCCGCGCTTCGTCGCGGTCGGACGCGACGTCGCCGTCCTCGGAGCGCTCGACGGCGAGCCGATCCTGGTCGAGGCGCCCGGCCTGCTCGCCGGCACCTTCCACCCCGAGCTCACGCGCGACCTGCGGGTGCACCGCCACTTCCTCGCGATGGCGCCTGCGGCGCGCAGTGTCGGCGCGTAGCGGCTCCGCCTATTTCGGCGCGGCGGCCGGCTTGCGTGCGAGCAGCCGGACCACGTGCGTCGGCGGGCCCGGGTTCCAGTCGCTCTCGAAGCGGCCGTCCTCGTAGTGGAGGATGCGCCAGTCGGAGAAGGTGCGCAGCAGCTCGTTGGGCTTGAAGCGCGTGGCGGGCGGCGGCCCGCCGCCCTGGTGCTCGCTCCCCTGCCCCTCGATGACGATCAGGCCGCCCGGCTTGACGGCGTCCTTCAGCTTCGCCGCGAGCCCGAGCGCCGGGTTGAAGTAGACGATCGAGATCAGGTCCCACTCCTCCTTGCCGTAGTCGAAGGCGAAGAGGTCCTGCTTCTTGGCGTCGAGGGCGAGCCCCTTCTCCTTCGCCTTGGCGCGCGCCTTCTCGAGCGCGACCTCCGACACGTCGATCCCGGTGACCGTGAACCCCTTCTCCGCGAGGAGCAGGGCGTTGCGCCCGTCCCCCATCGCGAGGTCGAGCGCGCGCTTGCTCGGGAGCAGCTTCTCGCGATCGATCCGCTCGATCGTCCAGGCGAGGAAGGCGTTCGCGTCGGACTTCCAGTGCGCGTCCTTGGAGGAGAAGACCTTGTCCCACTGCGCGCCGGCGTCTTGGGGCGGCGCCTGCGGCGCCTGGGGCGTCGCCGCCGCGCCGAGCAGACCGAGCGACCCGAGCAGGAGAGCGGCGAGGCGGCGCATGCGATTCTGCACGGGAGAACCTCCGTAGGTGCGTGGCGCGCGAGAGTAGGGAATCGTTGACGCGAGGCGCGCGCCGCGCCGCGCGGCCGTGGGAAAAGCTTGCGACGGCGCCGGGAAGCGGCGCTTTTGCGAGGCGCCCGAGGGCGCGTCGGACCGAACCGGGTGGCGGGGAGGAGGGGCGAACCGTCCCGGCCGGTCGGACAATCGACCGCGCCGAGCAACCATGCGATCTCAACTTTGGCGACTGTCGGCCGCTTCCTCCTCCCCGACTTTCTCCCCGCGCTGGCGTTCGGGGCGCTGCTCTTTTCCGCCGGCGAGGACCGCTTCGGGGCAAAGGGACCGTGCGAGCCGACCCCCGTCGATCGCAAGGAGCCGGCCCTGCTCGGGCGCGCGCGGCCGCTCGTGCTGCACGGCTTCGCCCCCGCCCGCCGCCCCGCCCCGCTCGTCCTGATCGCCGCGCACACCGACACGCCGGTCGCGCGTTATGACGCGCTCGCGCGCCACCTCGCGAGCCACGGCTTCGTCGCGCTCGTCCTCCAGCGCGAGCCGGGCGAGGTCTGGTCGCGCTACGCCGACGCACTGGAATTGACGCTGCGGCAGCTCGACGAAGGGGCCGACCAGCCCGGCCACCCGTGGAACCGCCTGCTCGACGGCAAGGCGGTCGCGCTGGTCGCCGACCGCGACGCCGAGGCGGCGGCGGCGCGCGCCGCGGCGAGCGGCGCGCACGTCGGCGCGCTCGTCCTGATCGACGGCGCCGACGCGGGCTGCGCGATGCCGTGGCTCGACCGGGTGCGCGCCCCCTTCCTCTACGTCGGCGCGAGCGAGGCGACCGCCGACCTCGCGGGGCTGCGCAGCTTCCACGCGAGCGGCGCGGCCGGCGGCCAGCGCTGGCACGTCCGCCTGCGCGCCCCGGGGCCGCTGTTCGCGACGGACGACCGCTCGCTCCCCCCCGCCGTCCTCGATCTGCACGGCCTCGTGGCGCGCTTCCTCACGGCCGAGCTCGCGCCCGACCCCGACGCGATCGCCCCGATGAACGACCTCGACTCGCTCGGCAGCGTCGAGCGCGACTGCCGCAGCGGACGCGACGCCGGCGGGAGCACCGTCCGGCGCTGAGAGCCTGTCTCGGTAGGCGCGACCGAGCCGGACGGAGCGCCGCACCCGCAGATGCGAGGCGCGCCGACGAGGCGAATCAACGGAGAGATTCGGTGAGGAGGCGCAACGATGCAGATGCGGGTGCGCCGCCCGTCCGGCGACCGAGGGCCTACCGAGACAGGCTCTAAGGTGCGGCGGAACGGGTGTCGCGGCGGCGCGTACACCTCGCGCCCCCGGAACTCGTGAGGTTCCCATGTCGACCTGCCGCCTCGCTCGCTTCGCCGCGCCCGTCTTCGTGCTCATCGCCGCGCCGTTCGTCCTCGCCGCGCTCGCGCCGCAGCAGAAGCCGAAACCCGACGCGCCGCAGATCCCCTATCCCGAGCAGAGCTCGCGCGGCTGCACGCGCCTCTTCTTCTGGAACGGCGACCACTCGGGCGGCGAGGTCATGGTCGACTACGGCAAGCCGGTCTGGCGCGACGACTACGACGCGGTCGTGGCGAAGTCGGAGCCGGCGCGCTGGCGCTTCGGCCAGAACTTCTGGACGACGCTCGACACCAACATCGACCTCGCGTTCGGCAAGGTCGAGATCGCGCCGGGGCAGTGGTACCTCGTGCTCGAGCGCAAGGCCGACGGCACGTTCGCACTGGTCTTCCTCGACCCGGTCGAGGTGCGCGACCACCACCTCGACGCCTTCACCGTCAAGCTCACCAAGGGCGGGACGGAGGTGCCGCTCGCCTACCGGAAGGTCGACGTGCGCGCCGACCACCTCCTGGTCCGGCTCGACCTCGACGGGAGCGCGAAGCACGGCGCGAAGCTCGTGATCCAGTTCGGCAAGCACGAGCTCAGCGCGCCCTTCGTGATGAAGCCGGCCGACTGACCGGCGCGGCGCGCGCGAGTATCCTGCGCGGCCCGCCGGAACCGGGTCGCGAGGAGTAGGCATGCGCCGTGTCGTCCCGCTCGCCGCCGCCGCGGCCGTCGTCTGCTCGGCATTCGCGAGGGCGAGCGACGATCCCGAGGCGGTCGCGTGGCGCGCGGCGCGCCGCCTGGCCGACGTGCACGTCCACGTCGAGGCGACGGAGGAGCGCTACGCGCGGGCGGCGCGGCTGCTCGACCAGGCCGGGATCGGCTTCGCGCTCAACCTGAGCGGCGGGACGGCGACGCGCCCCGCCGGCGGCGGCCCGTCGCAGCTCGAGCACCACCGCGAGCGGGTCGAGCGGCTCCATCCCGGCCGCTTCGGCCTCGCGCTGAACCTCGACTGGTCGGGCTTCGACGCGCCCGATTTCGCGGCGCGCGCGGCGCAGCAGGTGGCCGACGGCGCGGCGCAGGGGGCGATCGCCCTCAAGGAGTACAAGCGGCTCGGCCTCTTCCTCAAGGACGGCGCCGGGAAGTTGATCCCGGTCGACACGGAGAAGCTCGACCTCGCATGGGAGAAGTGCGGCGAGCTCGGCCTCCCCGTCTTCATCCACGTCGCCGACCCCAAGGCGTTCTGGCAGCCCTACGACGAGAAGAACGAGCGGTGGCGCGAGCTCCAGTCGCACCGGGACTGGTGGTTCGGCGACCCGTCCCGCTTCCCGCCGCGCGACCAGCTCTTCGACGAGCTCCTGCGCGTCGTCGGCCGCCACGAAAAGACGACCTTCGTCGCGGTCCACTTCGCCGACGATCCCGAGGAGCTGGAGAAGGTCGACGGCTGGCTCGACTCGCACAAGAACCTCTGCGTCGACGTCGCCGCGCGCATCCCCGAGATCGGGCGGCGCGACCCGGCGTTCGTCCGCAAGCTCTTCGCGAAGCACCAGGAGCGCATCCTGCTCGGCACCGACTTCCAGGTGTACGACCGGCTGATCCTGGGCTCGGGGGGCGACGACGAGGCGCCCGACGACGCGGCCGCGGCGGACTTCTTTTCGAAGCACTGGACCTTCTTCGAGACGCTCGAGCGCGGCTTCCCCCACATGACGCCGATCCAGGGGAGCTGGACGATCGACGCGATCGGGTTGCCGGCGCCGGTGCTGCGCAAGATCTACTTCGACAACGCGCGGCGCGTGCTGGCGCGCGGCTGGCCCGCGCCGGTGCTGCATGCGCGGCGCGTCGCGAAGGTCGCGTTCGACGGGCGCGCCCACGATCCGGCGTGGGACGCCGCGCCGGCGCAGATCGTCGAGCTCTCGTCCGACCGCGCGCTCGCGCGCCCCGATGTGGCGACCGACGTCAAGGCGATCTGGAACGACGAGTTCCTGCAGCTCGCCTTCGTCTGCCCGTTCACGCAGATCGTGACGCTGGCCGGGACCGACCGCGACCACGAGCGGCTCGGCCTGTGGGAGGGCGACGTGGTCGAGCTCTTCCTGGGTGTCGACGCGAAACGACCGGACGACTACTTCGAGTTCGAGCTCGCGCCGAACGGCGAGAAGCTCGACGTGGCGATCGCCGGCGGGAAGAAGGACTTCGCCTGGAGCTCCGGTTTCAAGGCGGCCGTCTGGGTCGATCTGCCGGGCCACGTCTGGAGCGCGGAGATGCGGATCCCGTGGGCCGCGCTCGGCGGGGCGCCGGCGCGGGGCGCGCGGCTGCGCGCCAACGTCTTCCGCTGCGACGTCATGAACAAGGCGCAGCTCGCGCTGCGGCCGACGCTCTCGAACACCTTCCACCGGCCCGACCGTTTCGCGACGCTCGTCCTGGATCCCGACTGACGCCCGAGTGAGGTTCCGACCGCATGGATGCCCCGGCCCCCGCCACCGAACGCCTCGACCGGACCGACCCGCACCTCCTCGAGTTCGACGCGCGCGTCGTCGAGGTCGCGGAGCGCGACGGACGGCGCGCGCTCGTCCTCGACCGCTCCGCCTTCTATCCCACCGGCGGCGGGCAGCCGTTCGACACCGGCCGGATCGGCGAACTCGCCGTCGTCGACGTCGTCGCGGAGAGTGACGAGGGCGGGCGCGTGTTCCACTTCGTCGAGGTCCCGGCCGGCGGCGCGCTGCCGGCGGTCGGCGCGACCGTGCACGGGAAGGTCGACGCAGCGCGCCGGCGCGACCACCTCCAGCAGCACACGGGGCAGCACATCCTGTCGCAGGCATTCGTCGTCGCGGCGCAGCTCGAGACGAAGAGCTTCCATCTCGGAGCCGAGACGTCGACCATCGACGTCGACCCGGGCACGACCGACGCGGTCGTGGCGCGCGCCGTCGCGCTCGCGAACGACGTCGTCTTCTCCGACCGCGAGCTGCGCGTGCACGAGGTCGGCGCGGACGAGCTCGCCCGGTTCAACGTCCGCCGGCAGACGTTCCACGGCGCGCGGATCCGGCTGGTCGAGGTGGTCGGCTTCGACGTCTCGACCTGCGGCGGCACGCACGCCCGCCGCGCCGGCGAGGTCGGCCTGATCGTCGTGAAGGGGGTCGAGAAGTCGAAGGCCCACCACCGGGTCGAGTTCGTCTGCGGCGGGCGGGCGCTGCGCGAGTACGAGCGCGGGCGGCGGATCCTCGGCGACGCGGCGCGCCGCCTCTCGACCGCGGACGACCAGGTGGCGATCCAGGTCGCGAAGCTCTCCGAGCAGGGGGTGGCGCTGCGCAAACGCGTGAAGCAGCTCTTCGAGATCGCGGCCGACGTGCAGGCGCGCGAGCTCCTCGCCGCCGCGGCCGCTCTCGGCGGGCGGCGCGTCGTCGTCGCGAAGCTCGCCGACCTCTCGCTCGAGGAGGCGCAGGTGCTCGCGCGAAAGCTCGCGGCGACTGCTGACGCGCCGCCGGTCGTCGCCCTGCTCGGAATCGCCGACGGCGAGGGCGGAAAGCTCGTCTTCGCGCGTTCGGGCGCGGCCGGCGACGCCGCGCTGCCGGCCATGGGAGCGCTGGTGAAGGCGATCACCGAGAGGTTCGGCGGCCGCGGCGGCGGCTCGCCCGGCTCGGCGCAGGGGGCGATCGCGAAGGCGTCCGACCTCGACGCCGCGCTCGCGGCCGCGCGCGACACGCTGCCGGCCTGAGCGTCGGCGGCGGACGCGCCCGCCGCTCCGATTACTTGTCGCTCCCGAACGGCGACTCGCCGCGCAGCAGCTTCGGCAGCGCGTCGGCCGGATCGAGCCAGCTGCCGAGGTCCTGCGTCGCCGGCTGGTAGCCGTAGTTGTGGCCGACGCGGAACGGGCCTCGGTAGAGGCCGAAGTGCAGGTGCGCGAACTGGCCGCCGTTCTCGATCGAGAAGGAGAGGCCGACCGTGCCCATGAGCTGGCCGGCGCTCACGCTCTCCCCAGCTTCGACGAAGACGGTCCCGCCCGCGTGCATGGAGACGGCGGTCAGGTGCGCGTCGCGGTCGTCGGGCGCGTCCGCGGCGGCGGCGGGTGCCGCGAAGCGGTGCTCGACGACGATCAGCGTACCGCAGTCGGAGCCGGTCGCGACGTATCGCACGAAGCCGTCGCCGATCGCGTAGAGGCCGGCGCCGTCGAGGCAGCCGCCGACGTCCTGCCCCGTGTGGACGAGCGTCGCGTTCCGACGCGGATTCTCGAACGGCTGCAGGTGGATGCCGGGCACCTCCTCCTGGCCGTAATCGAGGAGCGGGAGGGTCCAGCGCGTCGCCGCCGCGATCGCGACCGCTCCGACGACCGGCTCGCCGCTCTCGATCGGGTGGACGCCGGGCGCGACCTCTCCGAGGTGCTTCAGGCCGCGCACGAACGGAGTCCAGGTGAGCCCGTCGCCGCATTGGATCGCGATCTCGGCCGCTGCCTCGTGCGGCGTGAAGCGGCCGCTCGCGCGGCGCAGCACCTCCGCGAGCACCTCCTTCACGTACGGGTCGCGCTCCTTCGCGCCGCGTTCGAGCAGCGCCGCCTTCGCGTCGCTTCCCAGCGCGGCGGCGGCGGCGGCGCTCCACCCTTCGAGGCAGGAGAGCGCCGCCTTCTCGCGCAGACGCGCCTCGGGCCGGTCGAGCAGCGGCCACGCCTCGCGCACGAGCTCCGGATCCTTCAGCACGCGCAGCCAGTGGAGCGCGCGGTGGACCACGTGCCAGTCGGAGTCGGCGAGGCAGGCGCGCGCGAGGTCGATCAGCTCCGGGTTGCGGAAGCGCTTCCACGCCTCGATCGCGGCGTTCGCGCGCGCCTTCGCGAGCGCGGCCGCCTTCTCGGCGCGCGCCTTGGGAGGCGCGCGCACGATCGCGAGGAGCTCGGCGTGGACCGCGGCGGCGAGCTTCTCGCCGTTGCCGGGATTCACGTCGCGCCCCCACGCGCAGCCGCTGTCGGGGCCGGGGTGGACCACTTTTCCCTGCGGCGCGGCGGCCGCCGCGGGCGCGAGGACGAGGACCGCGACGGCCGCGAAGGTGGCGAGGAGCAGCCGCTCAGCGCCCACCTACCGCTCCGTCGACGTCGATCCCGGCGTCGCGCGCGACGACCGCGAGCTCCGCGAGGACCATCGCCGTCGCGCCCCAGACCTCATGGCCGAGCAGTGTGAAGAAGGGGATCGTCGCCGGCGAACTGAAGCCCGGACGCAGCAGCGGCCGCTCGCCGCGCAAGCCGGGATCGAGGAGCTGTCGCAGCGGCGCCTCGATCAGCTCGTCGACCTCGATCGTCGCGAGCGCGAAGTCGGGGCGGCGCGGCGCGACCGCGACGAACGGCTCCATGCGGTAGCCGGTGACCGGGATGAAGACCGGCGTCAGCGCACCGAGGATGCGGACGTCGCGCGCCAGGACGCCGATCTCCTCGCGCAGCTCGCGCAGCGCGGCGTCGGTCGGCGTCTCGCCGTCGTCGAGGACGCCGCCCGGCAGGCAGACCTGCCCCTTGTGCGAGGCGACGTGCTCGGTGCGGCGGGTGAGCGTGAGGAGCGGCGCGCCGCCGTCCGCGCCGTCGGGCCCGTCGGGAAACAGGAGCGCGAGCACGGCGGCCGGGACGGCGTTCTCGGGGTGGAACGGCGGCCGCGGCGCGCTTCGCGGGCGCGGCGCCATCGCGAGCTGCGCCGGCAGCCCCGGGAGCGGCTGCGCGAGGCGGCGCTCGAGCCGGGTGATGAAGGCCGCGAAGTCGAACGGGTCGGTGCGTGGAGCCACGCGGCCATCGTAGTCGGGCGTGGCCGCTTGGCGCGCGCGGCGACGGTCGGCGACAATCGCGCGGTCCCGGCGGCGCACCGCGCCTGCCCTTTCTGCAACGGAGTCCCGGTGTCCGCAGCGATCACGGCCGCGCTCGTCGTCGCGCTCTGCGCCGCGCAGGACGGCGGGACGCCGCCCTCGCCGGCCCCGGCCGTCGCCCCGCCCGCTCCCCTCGTCGCCGCGACGTTCTACGCGTGGTACGACCACCCCGGCGCGCACTTCGTCGACACGGCGGGCCGCGACCTCCTGCGCGACCACTTCGTCGATCCGGAGCTCGTCCACGCCGACTCGCCCGACTGGTTTGCGGGCGAGCTCGCCGACGCCGCCGACGCGGGACTCGACATCCTCTTGTGCGCGAGCGTGGACGCCGCGACGGGGTGGCCGGCAGCACTCGGTACGGCGCTCGAGCGCATGCGCGGACGGCTCGCGCGGCCGATCCGGGCGGCGCTGCTCGTCGAGCCGTGGTGCCTCGCAACGAAGGGCGGCGCTCCGTTCGACCTCGACGACGCGGCGACGCGTGCAGCGACGCTCGCCGCGATCCTCGAGTTCCAGCGCGCGCTCCGGCCCGAGGACTGGGCAGTGCTCGACGGCGCGCCGCTCGTCGCGTTCGGACGCGTGAGCGGCGGCGGCGACGGCGGCAAGTACGGCCCCGCGCCGGCGGCGTTCTTCGCCGAGCTGCGCAAGCGCTTCGTCGAGGAGCTCGGCCGCGCGCCGTTACTGATCGTCGACCGCTCGTGGAATCGCGAGGGGCAGCCGCCGCTCGGCGATCGCGTGTGGCGGGAGGGTTCGGCGATCCTCGGCCCGCAGCGCGGGTCGATCGCCTCGCTCGCGCCGGGCTACGACGACCGGCAGCTCGAGAAGCCGCTCGGCGTCTTCCGGCCGCGCGAGAGCGGAGCCGTCTACGAATGGGCGTGGCAGCAGTTGGTGGGCGAGCCGCACGAACTGGTCGTCGTCGAGTCGTGGAACCAGTTCCATGACGGGACCGCGATCGCGCCGTCGCTCGAGCACGGGAGGCTCTACGTCAGGCTGACGCGGGATTGGACCGATCGCCTGCGGGCAGGCCGGAGCAATCGCAAGGTTGCTCCGCCGCGCTTCGACGGGCCGGTCGGCGTCGCCGACTTCGTGCAGCGGCGCCACCTCTCGACGCGAGACGACGTCTTCTTCCGGCCGGGCGACGAGGAGGGCGGGATCGCGCTGACGACCGAGTGCGACGCGCGACTCGCGTTCCCGAACGCGAAGGGCGAGTTCATCCTGGAGGCGAACGCGCGCGGCGCCGGACGCGACACGGTGCTGCGGTTCGACGTGGGCGACGCGTTCCCCTTCGCGACGCCGGAGCCGTTCGAGATGTTCGTGCGCTACACCGCGACCGGCGGGGCGACGAAGGTCGAGCTCGCGGGGCGGCGATTCCAGATCGGCGACGCGGCGGCTGTGGGTGCGTCGGAACTCGTCACCTTCGGTGAGGACGCTGCCGGCGCCGGCGAGACGCGCATGGCGCGCTTCGCCGTCGACGGGCTCCGCATGCGCGGCCACGCGGCGGACGTCCGGACCGACTTCGAGCTGCGGATCCGCGGCGGACCGATCGCGCTTCGCGAGATCCGCCTGCGCCGGACGCGCCACCGGATCCTGAGCGGTAGCGGCATGCGGGAGCCGTTCCGCCGCGTCGATCTCGACTGGAGCGCGTTCGAGCCGCAGGCCGGGGCGATCGACGAGGCGCACCTGCGGACCGCGCTCGGCGTCGCAGGTGACGGCGCTGCGAACGGGACCGAGGACACGCGCGCGTGCGGCGTGGTCGTGCTGCAACGCCCACCGGCATGGGCGCTGCCGATCGGAGCGCACCCCAAGGAGGTCGCGGCGACGGTGCGCCGCGTCGTCGCGGCGATGGTCGCGGATCCGTCGCTGCGGTTCGTCGAGCTCTTCCCGCGGGCGAACCGCGCCGGCGTCGTCGGCAAGGTGCCCGACGTGCAGGGCTACGTCCGCGTGCTGCGCGCGGCGTCGGCGGCGGCGCACGCGGTCGCGCCGAACGTCGCGCTCGTGCTCGGCGCGATCGAGGGGCCCGACGTGCCGTGGCTGCGGACGATCCAGGCGCTGAAGCAGCCGTCCACCTACGACGCCGCGACCTTCGAATGGAACGAGGAGTCAGGCACGCCGGGCGACGCGACGTGCGAGCGCGAATTCCAACGGATGCTGGAGCCGTGGTATTCGGGCGCCGACCGCAGCAAGCCGTTCTTCGTCGTGCGCGGCGTGTGGTTCGGGCGACCCACCTCGGAAGACGCGAAGACGACGGCGAGCGCGGTCGCGCTCCTCCCGACGCTGCTGCGCAGCGCCTGGCAGAGGCTCGGAAGGTCGCCCGGCCTCATCGCCGTGCTCGACGAGGAGGCGCTGCCGCTCGTGCACGGGGCCCCGGCCGCGAAGGTCGTCGCCGCGATGGCCTCCGCCGGACTCGAAGGCGTCGCGCGCACGACGCCCGACCTTGCGAGCGCGCTCGAGACGGGCGAGGTCTCGACCGTCGTCCTCGCCCAGGGGGAGCTCTTCCCGGAGGCGCTCGCGCCGAAGCTCGTCCCGTTCGTCGATCGCGGCGGGCTGCTCGTCGCCCTCGGCGGCGCGCCGTTCCGCCGCCCGGCCGGGCGCTTCCCCGACGGCGGATTCGTGCTGCGCGACGAGAGCCCGATCGGCGGGGAGCTCCGCGACGATTTGCGCATCGAGCCCGCGCCGTGCGAAGGGGCGCTCGCGCTCGCGGTGCCGCCGACTGCGGCGGAGCTCGCCGCGCTGCGCGGCGGATCGCTCGAGGTCGCCGCGACCTTCGCGCGGCGCGCGGGGCGGCCGCGCCAGCTCCAGGGCATCCACCGGTTCGAAGCACTGCTCGATGGCGAGCGTGAGGGCGCGCGCGTCGGCGCGGTCGCGGTGCTCGTGACCTACAGCGCCGATCGCAAGGGCGCGCTGCTGCTGATCGGCGCGGACGGTGGCGGACGGATCGTCGACTCGGCGCGCGCACAGGAGATCGAGGCGGCGCTGCACGTCCTCGCGCGCAAGCGCCACGCGCTCGCGAGCTTCGTCCTTCCCGAAGAGGCGGGCCAGAAATAGCAACGGGAGCCTCTCGGCTCCCGACGCTACGCCTTATTGCCCCACTCTGGTTACCTAGCGACTAAGGCGAGTCGCTCCGATGTCCTGTTTTCGGGTTCGCGTTCTCGGACGAACTCGAAGTTCTTGTCGCGCGTTCATCACTTGTCGTGCCGCATCGCACATCGAACCACGGCTGCGATGCGAGTCGCGATTTCGAACTCCTCGTGCAGCGCGCGCGGCTCCTACGTTCCTGATCGACGGCCGGTTCGCTCGAAACTTCCCGCCGCCGCTGCATGCCCTCGTCCCGCCGCGCGTCGCTCCTTTCGGAGCGGCGCGAGGTGCCACCTCTACGATCGAGTGTTGGAAAGGTTTCTCGGCGTCGCGCCGCGCGGGAGGGCGCGGAGGAGGCCGGTATCATCGGGCGCCATGTCGCGTCTCCCGGTCGCGCCGCGCTCCGCCGGTCCCCTGCTCGGATTGCGCGACTCCGATCGACCGCTCCCCCCCGCTTCGCCGTCTTTTCGTGTCCGCGCTCGGCGCGTTCGTGCCCGATCGGCACGAGGCGTCGGTAGGACGCCGGCGCGCGCGCACTTGACGACGGGATCCGGCGCCGGCGACCGCGACCTTATTGATGTAGGCGGCGCCCGAATTCCCCGGGGAGAGGCCATGGGAGACGCACCACGCGCGGCCCTGCGCCTGGGGCGCATGCACGGCGGGCTCCTGGCTGCGCTCCTCGCCCTGGCGGCCTGCGCCGGGGGGCCCGTCCCGCCGCCCGGCTGGAGCGGCCCCTTCGACACTGCGACGGTCCTCGCGCGGGCGACCGAGGCGGCCGGCGGCGCAGCCGCGCAGCGCCCGGGGACGCTCCACTCGAAGTCGCGCCTCGTCCTCTATCCGCCGAGCGGCGCTCCCATCGACGCGACGCTCGAGATCTACGCCGAGGAGCCGGGCCGCTTCCGGCGCGAGGTCGTCACGGCGACCGGCCGCTCGGTGATCCAGGTCGAGGCGGACGGGAAGCAGATCGAGCTCGAGGACGGACGGCCGACCGGCATCGACCACTCGCGCGACTGGCCGCGCTCGCGGCGGTATCGCCATCTGCTCGAGGAGCTCGCCGCGCCCGGTCCGCAGCCGGCGCGCCTCGTCGCCGATCCGGGCGCCGATCCGAACACGACGATCGTGGTCGAGCGCGAGCTCGTGCCGGACGAGCGGTGGCAGGCGTGGTTCGACGCGAAGACGCTGCTGCTCGCGCGCGTGCGCTGCCTCTCGCGCGAAGCCGGCCGCGATACGGTCGACGAGGACTTCCTCTCGAACCACGAGCGGATGGGGGAGCGCGTCGTGCCGCGCCGACAAGTGACGTGGCAGGGCGGGCGGCGCGTGAAGGAGACGCTGCTGCTCGAGCTCGAAGTGGGCGTCGCGCTCGACCCGGAGCTCTTCAAGATCGTGCCCGACGCGCCGAAGAATCCGGGGGCGCCCGCACGGAATTGACGGCGCGCGACGCCACGCGCGCGACAGCGCGCGGCCTTTGGTCCGCGGCCCTCCGTCCGCGTCAGTGCGCGCGGGCCTTCTTCCCTTCGGCCAGGATCGACTGCGCGACCTCGTCGGCGGCGCGCGAGGTCGGGATGCCCCTCTTCTTCGCGTGCGTGAAGACGTCGGCGAGCGCGCGGCCGATGCCGCGCACGCGCTCCTCGGCGACGCGCTCGTCGTAGCCCTTGGGCGAGAGCTCGACGCTGATGTTCAGGATGCCGCCCGCGTTCACGACGTAGTCGGGCGCGTAGAGGATCCCGCGCTTCACGAGCGCCTCGCCGTGGCGCTCCTCGGCCAGCTGGTTGTTGGCGGCGCCGCACACGACCTTCGCCTGGAGCTGCGGGATCGTCGTGTCGTTCAGCACCGCCCCGAGCGCGCACGGCGCGAAGAGGTCGCACTCGACGGCGTGGACCTTCTCCTGCGGCACCGGCTGCGCGCCGAACTCCTTCACCACCCGCTCCACCCGCGCCGGCTGCAGGTCGGCGACGAGGAGCTTCGCGCCCGCCTCCGCGAGGTGCTTCGCGAGCCAGTAGCCGACGTGGCCGAGCCCCTGGATCGCCACGCGCCGGCCCTTCACCTCGGCACTGCCGGTCGCCTCCATCAGCGCCGTCTGGATCGCGACGAAGGCGCCGAGCGCGGTGAAGGGCGAGGGGTCGCCGCTGCCGCCGACCTCGCGCGCGCGCCCGGTCACCCACTTCGTCTCGCGCGCGACCAGGTCGAGGTCGAGCACGCTGGTGCCGACGTCCTCGGCCGTGATGTAGCGGCCGCCGAGGTGGTCGACGACGCGGCCGAGCCAGAAGAAGAGCTCGTCCGACTTGTCCTTCTGGGCGTCGCCGACGACGACGGCCTTGCCGCCGCCGAGTCCGGTGCGCGCCACCGCCGACTTGTAGGTCATGCCCTTCGCGAGCCGCAGGACGTCGGTGAGCGCCTCGTCCTTCGTGGCGTACTTCCACATGCGCAGCCCGCCGAGCGCGGGGCCGAGCGTCGTGTCGTGGATCGCCACGATCGCGCACCACCCCTTCGACGGCTCCTCGGCGCGCAGGACCCGTTCGTAGCCGGGGACGGTGAGGTCGGCGAAATCCATCGTGCGATCCCGGATGGGAGGGGAGGCGGCGCTCGCTCCAGAGCCGGATCGGCGACAATGGCGAGTCCGGCCGGCTCGAAGGGGCGAGGACGTTATCGGCCCCCCGAAACCGGCGCAAGGAACGCGGCGCGCGGGTGAACGCGCTCCGGACGAAGCGAGTAGCGGCGGACGACCTTGGCCCCCACCACGCCCCTCCTGCTGCAGGAACACGAGGCGCTGCTCGAGGACGAGCGCGCGCTGCTCGACCGCCTCGTCGCGCTCGCGCGCGACGTCGACGAGCGCGGCGGCGACCACGACGTGGCGCGCACGCTGCGCAAGCACGTCGACGAGCGTTTCCTCCTCGTGATCGTCGGCGAGGTGAAGGCGGGCAAGTCGACCTTCATCAACGTCCTGCTCGGCCGCGACGTCTGCGCGGTCGGGCCGACGCCGGTGACCGACCGCATCGCGGTGCTGCAGCACGGCGACGCCGACGGCGAGCGGGTGGTCGAGGAGTACCTGGTCGAGCGCGACCTGCGCCTCGACCTGCTGCGCGAGGTGAGCCTGGTCGACACGCCCGGCACGAACTCCGTCCTGCGCGAGCACTCCGCGCTGACCGAGCGCTTCATCCCCCGCGCCGACCTCGTCCTGTTCCTCACGTCGATCGACCGCCCCTACAGCGAGTCGGAGAACAAGCTGCTCTCGCTCGTCGCCGACCGTTGGAAGAAGAAGGTGGTCTTCCTGCTCACCAAGATCGACGGGCGCGAGCCGTCCGACGTGGCGCAGGTGGTCGCGTGGCTCAAGCTCCAGTGCGCGTCGCACCACGGCTTCGAGCCGGTGGTGCTGCCGATCTCGGCGCGGCTCGAGCGGAGCGGCGGCGGCGGCGGATTCGACGCGGTGCGCGAGTTCATCCGCGCGACGCTCGCCGGCGGCGAGAAGATGCGGCTCAAGCTCGACAGCCCGCTGCGCTCGGGCGACGCGCTCCTGGAGTCGCTCGGCGTGGCGCTCGACCGCTCGAGCCGCGTGCTCGACGACGACTACCGCTCGGTCCAGGACCTCGACCGCCAGATCGAGCAGGCCGGGCGCGACCTGAAGGAGCGCGCCTATCGGCCGCTCACCGAGATCTACGAGCTCTTCCCCGCCTGCGAGCTGCGCGCGCGGACCTTCTTCGAGAAGCACGGCGGGGTGAAGAGCCTCGCGTTCGGGCGCAACGACGAGCCGCTGCGCGAGGCGTTCCAGAAGGAGGTGCTCGGCGACCTCGAGGCGAAGTACCGCGTGGTGGTCGGCCGCACCATCGACTGGATCGTGAAGGAGGAGATCGCGCTCTACGAGCGCAGCGCGGCCTACCTGAAGGAGCGGGTGAAACCGCTCGCGGAGGGGCGCGCCCTGCCGGGCGAGCCGGCGCGCTTCGAGTACCGGCGCGAGCAGGTCTTCCGCGCGATCGTCGACGCCTTCGGGCGCGAGTCGGCGACGCTCGACCTGCCGGGCGAGCCGCGGCGATTCCTTGACGCCGCCGACCGCGGAGTCAAGGCGCAGCTCGCCGTCACGGTCGGCGCGATCGGCGTCGGGGCGGGCAGCATCGCGTTCGTGAAGACGCTGACGGCGGCGTGGTTCGCCGGCGGGCTCCTGCTCGCGGCGGGACTCGGGCTGGGCGGCCTCGCGATCCTCCCTTCGGTGCGGCGGCGCGCGCTGCGCCGCTTCTCCGAGCGACTCGCGGCGCTGCGCACGCAGGTGCGCGACGCGTTCGTGAAGGCGGCGGAGGAGGAGGTCGACGGCGCGCGCGACCGGCTGCGGCGGGCGTGGGAGCCGTTCCTGCTGTTCCACCGCACCGAGGCCGCGGCGCTCGCAGAACGGCAGCGAGAGCATCGGGAGCTGCGCCGCGCCTTCCAGGATTTCGCGCAGCGCGTGGCCCGGATCAGCGCGAACTCGCCGCCGGATCGGCCGATCGCGAATTCGTGAAGCTGCTCCGATTTGGCGATTTGCTTGATTTCATTGCATCGCACCGCTAATTCGGCGCCCCTTCCGGCCAGGACCGGCCCGAATGTCGGGTCCATTCCGCTGGCTGGAGCTCGTGTCCGTGGTCGCGTCGCCACGTCGGTGGCGCGCTCAGCTCGAGAAGGCCGTCGCGCTCCGAAACAGGGCTCCGCGGTCGCTTGCGCTGCTTGGAGGGGATCCGATGGCGAAGAGTGCAAAGGCCAAGAAGGGCGGTCGTGAGTCGCTGGTCGTCACCAGCAAGGTGAAGGGCTTCGTGCGCAGCGCGAAGATGATCTGCGCCGGCGACCTCGCCGCCGCGGTCGACGGCAAGGTGCGCGAGATCCTGAGCGCGGCCGCCAAGCGCGCGCAGGCGAACAAGCGCAGCACTGTGCGCCCGCAGGACCTGTAAGCCGACCCCCGAACGAACTCCGAAGAAGCTCCGACCTGGAGTCGCCGCGTCGCGCGGTGATTCCAGGTCGGTCGCTTTTCCGGCCAGGAGGATTCACTCACGTGGGCGCACGTGGGCGCACGTGCGCGCATGGGTGCGCGCGTGCGCGGGAGCGCGAGCGCAAACGCGTCGCGCACGCGTGCACGCGCGCACGCGCGCGCATGGGGCAAAGACCTTATCGGTAGGGACGAAAGTTGCCGCGGCCCGGAATCGCCGATAAGAAGGCGCGCCCAACGGCGCCGCCTCCCCGGGGAGCGAGGCGCGCCGCGGCGCGGTTCGCGCCTCGGCACCGGGCGGAACGCCTCCCCCACCCGCAGGAAAACCAGCCCTCCATGGCGAAATCTCTGGTCATCGTCGAGTCGCCGGCGAAGGCCAAGACGATCAACAAGTTCCTCGGCAAGGCCTACATCGTGAAGGCGTCGATGGGCCACGTGCGCGACCTGCCGAAGGGCAAGTTCGGGATCGACGTCGACCACGACTTCGCGCCGCTCTACCAGACGATCCGCGGCCGCGGGGACGCGCTCTCCGACCTGCGCAAGGCCGCGAAGGGCGCGTCGATGGTCTACCTCGCCCCCGACCCCGACCGCGAGGGCGAGGCGATCGCCTGGCACCTGCGCGAGGCGCTCGAGCTCGACCCGAAGAAGACGGCGCGCGTCACCTTCCACGAGATCACCAAGAAGGCGGTGAAGGAGGCGTTCGAGCACGCCACGCAGATCTCGATGGACCGCGTGAACGCGCAGCAGACGCGGCGCATCCTCGACCGCATCGTCGGCTACAAGCTGTCGCCCCTCCTGTAGGAGAAGATCACGCGCGGCCTCTCCGCCGGGCGCGTGCAGTCGGTCGCGGTCCGGCTCATCGTCGAGCGCGAGCGCGAGGTGCGGGCGTTCAAGCCCGAGGAGTACTGGACGGTCGTCGCCGAGCTGCTCGCGGCGGCGGGCGGCAAGCCGTTCCTGGCCGAGCTGCGCCGCCGCGACGACGTGCCGCTCGAGCTCAAGGACGCGGCGCAGGCGCAGGCGGCGTACGACGAGATCCTGAAGTCGCCCTTCATCGTCGGCGAGGTCGCCCGCACCAAGAAGACCGTGAAGGCGCCGCCGCCGTTCACCACGAGCCTCCTGCAGCAGGCGGGCTCGACGCGGCTGCGCTTCTCCGCGTCGCGGACGATGCGCATCGCGCAGAGCCTCTACGAAGGCGTCGAGCTCGGCGCGGAGGGCAGCGTCGGCCTCATCACGTACATGCGCACCGACTCGTACAACGTGTCGAACGAGGCGATCGCGGCGGTGCGCGAGGTGATCACGAACGCGCACGGCAAGGAGTACCTGCCGGCGGAGCCGAACCACTTCACGCAACGCAAGGGCGCCCAGCTCGCGCACGAGGCGATCCGCCCGACCTACCTCGAGCAGACGCCGGAGAAGGTCGCGCCGTTCCTGACCGCCGACCAGCTGAAGCTCTACAAGATGATCTGGGCGCGCTTCCTCGCCTCGCAGATGGCGCCCGCGCAGTTCGACCTGACCGACGCGAAGATCCACTCCGGCCGCTACCAGTTCACGGCGCGCGGCCGCCGCATGATCTTCCCCGGCCATCTCGTGCTGTCGAAGGGCGAGGAGGACGACTCGATGCCGGAGCTGCCGCCGCTCGAGAAGGGGCAGCAGCTGGTCCTGCAGAAGCTCGACAAGTCGCAGCACTTCACGCAGCCGCCGCCGCGCTACACCGAGGCGACGCTGGTGAAGGCGCTCGAGAAGAAGGGCATCGGGCGCCCGAGCACCTACGCGACGATCATCTCGACCATCCAGGCGCGCGGTTACGTCAAGCTGCAGGCCCGCGCGTTCCACGCCACGCGGCTCGGCGAGACCGTCACCGAGATGCTGGTCGACAACTTCCCTCAGCTCATGGACTCGGAGTTCACCGCCGGACTCGAGACGCGCCTCGACGAGATCGAGGAGGCGAAGGCCGACTGGCTCGACATCCTGAAGAAGTTCTACGACAAGTTCATGGTCGACCTCGAGAAGGCGACCACGTCGATGCGCGACTACAAGAAGAACCCCGACAAGGGCGACGGCGACCCGTGCGAGAAGTGCGGCTCGCCGATGATCATCAAGCTCCACCCGCGCGGGAGCTTCCTCGCCTGCTCGGCCTACCCGAACTGCAAGAACACGCGGCCGCTCGACCCGACCGAGCCCAAGCGCGAGGCGCCGCAGGAGACGTCGCACGTCTGCAACAAATGCGGCTCGAAGATGTTGCTGCGCACCGGACGGACCGGCAAGTTCCTGGCGTGCAGCAGCTACCCCAAGTGCAAGAACACCTACTCGGTCGACGAGAAGGGCGAGCCGCTGATCCCCAAGCCGTCGGGGATCGTCTGCGACAAGTGCGGCGCGGAGATGCTGATCCGGTGGAGCCGGCGCGGGCCGTTCCTCGGCTGCTCGGCGTACCCCACCTGCAAGAACCCCAAGCCGCTGCCGGAGCACCTCGCGCCGAAGCCCGAGCCGACCAACGTGAACTGCGAGAAGTGCGGCAAGGCGATGGTGATCCGCAGCGGCCGCCGCGGCCGCTTCCTGGCGTGCACCGGCTACCCGGAATGCAAGGAGACCGCGCCGCTCGAGAAGGCGAACCTGGCGACGGCGCCCGTCGCCGCGGCCGATGCGCCCGACCCGTCCGAGGCGTCGGACCCGGTCGAGAAACCGGACGCGTCGGACGACTCGCCCGACTGATCCCGCGCCGACCGCACGATGGGTCGGGCGCCGCCGGGACGGGGCGCGGAGGCTCGCGATGGACCCGAGAGCGGGACGACGGATCGCGCTGCTGCTGATCGCGGCGCCGATCGCGGGGGTGGCGCTGACCACGCTCCTCGTCATGCACGGTCCGTCCGCGCCGTTCCCGTCGGGCCGGACCGCAGCGGGCGCCCTCGTGGACCATGTCGACGCGCCGCTCGCCGTGATCGCGTGCGACGCGCTGCCGGTCAAGGCGCCCGATCCCGACGAGATGCGCAGCGACGAGCGGACGCGCCCCTACCACCTGCGCGTGCGCACGCTCGACTTCCCGTCGCTCGAGCCGGTCGACGTCGACCCGACGCGGCTCGTCGTGCTCGGCGCCGGCGAGGGGCGGCGCGTCGGGACGGGCGAGTACGTCTTCGAGGAGCTGACGGTCGGCTACACGTCGGTGTCGCTGCTCGCGACGCACGATCCGGCGGTGCCGCGGCGGCCCGGGATCGACGGGCGCGCGGAGCGGCTCGCGGTGCGCAACCCGGTTTCGCTCGCCCGTCACGCGCTGACGACCTGCGACCTCGTCGTGTTCGGTCCCGAGGACGTCGCGTGGAAGGGGGCTCTGCGCGGCTCGGTCGAGGAGGAAGCGACGCGGCGGCCGGTGCCGGGCGCGCGTGTGGCGTGCGGGTCGCAGGTGACGCTCACA
>DAINBU010000062.1:0-27329 GCA_036732755.1 Planctomycetota bacterium | reverse complement strand
CTTCCGGTAGAGCAGGACCAGACAGGCGCCTGCTACCCCGGCTACTATCGGGAGGTAGCGCAGAACAGACCTGCGCGCCGCTTTCCCGTCGATCCCCTGCAGACGCGTTCCTGCACTCAGGACGGCACCCATCTGGCGCTCGAAGTCGTAGGTGACAACCGTAGTGTCCCAGGCAAAGCTGAGCGAGTCAAGCGCCATCCGGAACTGGCGCAGCAGGCCCTTGCCTGGCGACCCGCCCCAGACTGCGCCGGCATTCTCGGCAAAACTGCTCGGATCCACCCTCACCCACCCCTTGCCGCTGATGAATGCCTCGACCCAGACATGGGCCATCTCCTCGCTTACCAGGTAATAACCGCCCAGTTCGTTGTACTCCCCCCCCAGATACCCGCCCACCAGCCGGGCCGGCACCCCGGACTCCCGCAGGATCAGGGCGAATGATGCGGCAAAAAATTCACAGTGCCCCTGTTTCTTCTCAAACAGGAACTGTTCAAGGGCCTGCTCACCGGTCGGAAGCCCGCTCTTGCTGTAACTGAATCCGCCGTTGCGGAAATAGATCTCCAGCTGTTCGAGCCGCCCGGCGTCGCTGATGCCCAGGCGCCGGATATCGGCCGCCAGCCGCCTGATACGGGGCGGCTGGTTATCCGGTATTTGCAGGTAAAACGAGCGCCTGATCTCGCCCGACACAGGCAGGAGTGCCGTTGAAACCGACTCCGCAGCATAGCTGAACCGTCTCCCGGGGCGGCCCTGAAATTCGTAGACACCATCGCTTGCCCGCCGTGAGCGCGATCAGGCACGCGGTGGCGCGCTCGTAGCCGGGCTTCCCGCGCTCGGGCGTGTTCACGCGCAGCAGGCGCACGCGCTCGTCGGGCGTCGGCGAGCCGGGGATGCGGACGTGGAGCGTGTCGCCGTCGACGACGCGCAGCACCTCGTAGGGGCCGGTGCGCGCGCCGCCGCCCGCTTCCGCCGCCGCGGCGGGATCGGCGAACGACGGCCGCAGGCGCCCCCACTGATTGCGCGTGATGTAGAGGCCGACGAGCAGCGCGACGACGACCCCGCCGAGCCCGGTACGTCGCCGCCGAAACGCCCCGCGCATGACCATTTGCGCGCCGATTCCTTCGCGAGCGCGACCTGCGCCGCTCACTTCGCGAGCGTGACCTCGAGGCCGATCTCCGCCTTCAGCAGCTTCGAGACCGGGCAGTTCGCCTTGGCGAGGCCCGCCAGCTCCTTCAGCTTCTCCTCGGTCGCGCCCGGCACCTTCGCCTTCAGCGTGAGCTGGATCTGCGTGATCGCGAAGCCGGCGCCGACCTGCTCGAGCGCCACCTGCGCCGTCGTCTCCATCGACTCGGCGGTGAGCTGGGCCTCCTGCAGGATCTTCGAGAGCGCCATCGTGAAGCAGCCGGCGTGCGCGGCCCCGATCAGCTCCTCGGGGTTGGTGCCGGCCTTCCCTTCGAAGCGGCTCGCGAAGCCGTAGGGATGTTCCTTCAGGGCGCCGCTCTGCGTCGAGATCGCCCCGCGTCCGTCCTTGAGCCCGCCCGACCACTTCGCCGAACCGCTGCGCACGATCTTCATCGCGGGATCTCCTCCGTCGCCCGGACCGCCAACCCCGCCGCCATCATGCCGCGTAGATCGCTTCGAACTCCGCGGCCGACGCGGCGACGGTGCGCACCGGATGGGCGGGGCGGCGCAGCCGCTCCCACAACCCCGGCTCGTCGACGAAGCGCAGCAGCTGCGCCCGCAGATCGGCGGCGTCGTCGGGGCGGAAGGCGAGGCCGTTACGACGCCGCTCGAACCATTCGGCCATCCCGCCGTGGCTGACGACCACGACCGGGAACGGCGCGAGCGCCGCCTCGTCGAGCGTGACCGGCGCGTTCTCGTACCAGCGCGACGGCAGCACGAGGACGTCGATCGCGGCGAGCACGTCGGCGATCCGCTCGTGCGCGAAGGGGCCGTGGAAGCGGACGTTCTCCCGCGCGTGGCGCGCGCGCAGCTTGCGCTCGAGCGCGCCGCCGTCCCACGGCGACGTCCCGAACAGGTCGAGCGCGGCGCGGCCGAGCGCGACGCCGCGGAACGCCTCGAGCAGCAGGTCGACCCCCTTCGAGGGGAGCATCGACCCGACGAAGCCGAAGCGGAGCGGCGCTCCTGGCGCCGCTCGTGGAGCGAGCCGCGCGACGAAGCCGTCGTCGACGCCGTTCTCGACGAAGCGCGCCTTCGAGGGCGACAGGCCGAAGCGCGCGTGCTCGTCGAGCACGAACCGCGACGGCGCCGTCACCACGTCCGCGGCGGCGAGCGCCGCGGAGTACTCCTCCATGCGGCGGCGCAGCGCCCGCTTGCCGAGGTTCGCGGCGAGGTAGCCGGGCAGCTCGCGCAGCGCGCGCAGCCCCCGCTCCGCGACGAAGCGCGCGCCCCACTTCGCCCGCTTGCCGGCAATGCAGCGCGCGCAGCGCGAAAGGTCGATGTCGCTGCAGAGGTGGCCGCCCGGCATGAGGCGCTGGCCGCGGGCGCACAGGTACCAGAAGTCGTGGAGCGTGACGACGACGCGCGCGCCGGACCGTTTCGCCGCCTCGACGAGGTCGGACGAGAGGCCGAGCAGGTGGTGCACGTGCACGACGTCGAATCCCTGCGCGAGCTCCTCGTCGAAGAGGCGGCGCACGCGCGGATCGAAGACCGTCGCCCGCAACGAATCGGCGCGCTCCATGGCGGTGCGCACGCGCGTGACGGAGAGCCCGTCCACCGCGGCGCGCGTGACGACGTGCGGCGGGACCGCCGGGTCGCCGCTCGCGGCGAAGGCGGCGACGGCGTGGCCGCGGCGCGCCAGCGCGGCGGCGAGCTGCGCGGCGACCAGCTCGGCGCCGGCCTGCTCGCGCGGCGGCCAGCCGTGCGCGACGAAGAGGATCCGCAGCGGCGTGCTCACGGGCGTCGCCTCACCGGATCTCGCGCACCGTCGCGCCGGCGGGCAGCGCGAGCTCGAAAGCACCAGGGATGACCCCCTCGTTCAGCGCGACGTCGGAGAACTCCATCGAGAAGGTCACGCCGTGGCGGTGGTCCACGAGCTTCGTCTCCGTCGGCAGCCAGAGCGTCCCGAACGGCCGGTACTCGTCGTAGGTCGCGACGATCTGCGCGCGGCCGGCGGCGTCGCGGACCTCGGCCGAGCGCAGCAGCAGCGAGGAGCCGTCGAAGGTGCGCACCAGCAGGTTCCCCGACTCGAGGTCGTCGGCGACGACCAGCGCGCGACGCGTGCGCTCGACCCGTTCGCCCGCGACCCGCTCCTGCCACGGCGAACGCGGAGTCGCGTCCACCGGCGGCAGTTCGAACGCCATGAGCGAGGCGCGGAACGTCCCCGGGTCGAGCGCGCGCAGGAAGGTGGACGCGCGCGCGTCGCCGGACTTCCCGTCGGTTTCTTCCGAGGCGGCGGCGGGCGGGCCGCTGTCCGGGGTCCGCCGCCAGAGCACGCGGTCGGCGAACCAGTAGAGCTCGAGCCGCTCCGGCGTGACGACCAGGTCGAAGACGTCCTGCAGCATCTTGGACGTGCGCAGCCGCATGCGGTCGGGCGGAGCGATCAGGAGCGCCCCCTCGAGCGCGCCGTGGAAGTCGGCCGTCTCGACGGAGAGCGAGACCTGGGCGGCGAGGTCGGCCACCGCGTGCGCCTGCTCCCTCACGAAGGCGCGCGCCGCCGCGGCGTCGAGGTCGGAGTGGTCGGGCGGCGGCGGGAGGCTCCTGCAGCCGGCGAGAGCGACCGCGACGAGCGTCGCGTGGCGGAAGCGAAACGCGTCGGCGCGCTCAGCCACGCGCGATCCCGAGCTCCCGCGCCATCCAGTCGGCGGTCGTGCGCAGCCCCTCGGCGAGGCGCGTGCGCGGCGCGAAGCCGAGCGCGCGCGCGGCGGACGAGTCGAGCACGCGCCGCTTCGCCCCGTCCGGCTTGGTCGGATCGAAGCGGATCGCGCCGCGGAAGCCGGCCGCTTCGGCGGCGAGCCGCGCGAGGTCGGCGATCGCCACCTCCTCGCCGCTGCCGAGGTTGAGCGGCGCGCCGCCCGGATCACGCTCGGCGGCGAGGAGGAGCCCCTCGGCCGCGTCGCGCACGAAGAGGAACTCGCGCGTCGGCGTGCCGCTGCCCCACGCCACGATCTCCTCCGCCTGCGCCGCGCGCGCCTCGAGGCAGCGGCGCAGCAGCGCGGTCGCGACGTGCGAGCGCGCCTCGTCCAAGTGGTCGCCCGGCCCGTAGAGGTTCGCGAGGATCGCGTGGCTCACGGAGAGGCCGTACTCCTTCGCGTACGCCTCGCCCTGCACGAAGAGCAGCCGCTTCGCGTGGCCGTAGGGGGCCGTCTCCGGCGCCGGCGCCCCGCTCCAGAGGCTCGCCGGCGCGACCGGCAGCGGCGCGTCGGCCGGGTACTCGCACGTGGTGCCGGCGACGACGACGCGCCGCACGTGCGCGAGGCGGCACGCCTCGAGCAGCTCCGCCCCCATCACGACGTTGCGGTAGACGAAGGCGCCGGGGTGGGCGACGTTCGCCGCGATCCCGCCGATCGAGCCGGCGACGTGCAGCACGACGGTCGGCTGCTCGCTCGCGAAGAAGGCGCGTACGGTCGCGCGCTCCATGAGGTCGAGCTCGGCGTGCTTCGGCGCGAGCAGCGCCGCGGGCCGCCGCGCGCGCAGCGCGTCGACGAGGTGGCGGCCGAGGAAGCCGCCCGCTCCGGTCACGAGCACGCGCTCGCGCGCCCAGTCGCGCACGAGGCCGGGCGCGGGCTCGCCGCTCACGCGCCGCCCGCCTTCGGTGCCGACGGAGGCTTCGCCTCCGGCTCATCGTGATCCCAGTACCACGCAAGCGTTCGCGCCAGTCCCTCGTCGAGCGACGTCTTCGCCGCGAAGCCGAGCGCGCGCAGCTTGCGCGTGTCGGCGCAGCGGCGGACCGGCGCGCCGGCCGGCGCCGGACCGGCGCGCGGCACGACTTCGAGCCCGCGCAGCGTCCCGAGGCGTCGCGCCAGCTCGGCGATCGCGATCTCCTCCTCGGTCCCGACGTGGTAGGTCGCACCCGGCTCGCCCTTCGCCTCCAGCAGCGCGATCGCCTCGGCGGCGTCGTCGACCCAGCAGAAGGCGCGCGTCTCCTTCCCGGTCCCCTGCAGCTCGATCTCGACCTTCGGCTTCGCCGCGGCCGCGCGCGCCGCCGCGTCGCGGATCTTGTGGACGAGGTTGGGGATCACGTGCTCGAAGCCCATGGCGGGACCGTAGACGTTGTGCGGCCGGAAGACGATCGCGCCGGTCGCCTGGCCGCGCAGGTAGTTGCGGGTGATGAGCTCGCCCGCGAGCTTGCCGCCGCTGTAGCTGAAGCGCGGGTTGGACGGATCGGGGACGACGCAGCGCACGTCCTCCGGCGTCGGGATCGTCGGCGGGTCGTGGTAGACCTCGCCCGAGGAGGCGAAGAGGAAGCGGCGCGCCTTCGCCTCGCGCGCGGCGATCACCGCGGCGAGCGTCCCGCGCAGCGCGACGTCGAGGACGCGCTCGGGCTGCTCGTAGAAGAAGCGCGTGCCGTTCACGGCGGCGAGGTGGAAGACGGTCGCGCAGCCGCGCGCCGCCCGCTTCACGAGCGCCTCGTCACGCACGTCGCCGTCGATCGCCTCGAACTTCCCGCGCAGGTCGGCGAGCCGGTCGGGGCCGCCGCGCGAGTGGTCGTCGAGGACGCGGACCGTGCGGCCGCTCGCGACCAGGCGGCGCACCAGCGCCGCGCCGAGGAAGCCGGCGCCGCCGGTGACGAGCGCGACGTCGCCGCTCCCGCTCACGCGCGCGTCCCGACGTCGCGGACGCGGTAGGCCATGCGCCCGCGCGCCGTGCAGTTCCAGAGGTCGACGACCAGCGCGTGCGGCTCCGCCTTCGGCAGCACGTCGCGCGCGAACTCGTCGTGGTTCACGGCGACGAAGACGACGTCGGCGCCGCGCAGCGCGTCGGCGAGCGGCCAGTTGCGGACGGTGCCGCCGTCCTCGCGCGCGGAGGGGAGCTCGCCGGCGAGGTGGGGCTCGCAGACGCGCACCTCGCGCGGCACCTCGCGCTGGATCAGCCGCACGAGCTTGGGCGCGAGCGAGTCGCGCAGGTCGTCGGCGCCGCGCTTGAACGTGTAGCCCAGCACGGCGACGGTCCGGCCGGCGAGCGGCCCGTGCGCGAGCGCCGCCTCGACCAGGAAGCGCGGCACGTACTCGTTCACCTTCCACGCCGAGAGCAGCAGGTCGGGATAGGGCACGAACTCGTTGATCATCCCGAAGTCCTTGCGCAGGCAGGTGCCGGCGGTGAGACCCGGGGCCGCGATGATCCCGCGCGGGTACTTGTGGTTGGCGAGGTGGAGCACCTCGTGGATGTTCGCGCCGAAGTGGGCGGCGACCATCGCGAGCTGGTTGCTCACGGCGAAGTAGACGTAGCGCGAGATGTTGTTGAAGAGCTTGGCGAGCTCGGCGCCGGTGAAGTCGGTGTCGAGCAGCTCCGTGCCGAGCGGCGCGAAGAGCTCGCGGGCGCGCGCGCGGCTCTTCGCGTCCTGCGTGCCGACGATCTGCGGCAGCGACTGGAGCTCCTCGCGCGCCTTCCCCTCGGCGATCCGCTCGGGGCAGAACGCCAGCAGGAAGCCGTCGCCGAGCTTGCGCCCGGTGCGCGCTTCGACGGTCCGCCGCACGTACTCGGTCGTGCCGGGCGCGATGGTGGAGCGCAGCACGAGCAGGGCGTCGGGCTTCAGCCGCGGGACCACGTGGTCGAGCACGTCCTGCACCTGGCGCAGGTCGGTCTCGATGTGCTCGCGCAGCGGCGTGCCGACCGTGACGATCACCGCGTCGGCGGCCGCGATCGCGTCGAAGGCTTCGCTCACGAGGAGGCCGCGCGCGGCGAGGAGCTCGTCGAAGCCCGGCTCCTGGAACGGCATGGCGTGGCGGCGGATCGCAGCGAGCAGCGCCGGGTCGCGGTCGATGCCGACCACCTCGAACCCCGCCTCCTGCAGCGCGAGCGCGAGCGGCAGCCCGACCCGGCCGATGCCGACGACGCAGACCCTGCGAAGCGCGGCGCTCATGTCATCCGTTCAGCCGGTTGGCGGCGTTCAACGCGGCGACCTTGTAGCACTCGGCGAGCGTCGGGTAGTTGAAGACGGTCCGCAGGAAGTAGTCGAGCCCGCCGCCGAGCCTGAGCATTGCCTGGCCGACGTGGATCAGCTCGGTCGCGCCCGTCCCGATGCAGTGCGCGCCGAGCAGGCGGCGGTCCTCGCGGTGGAAGAGCATCTTCAAGAGCCCCGAGTCGTCGCCCAGGATCTGGCCGCGCGCGGTGTCGCGGTAGCGCCCGACGCCGGCCTCGTAGGGGATCTTCTGCGCGGTCAGCTCCTGCTCGGTCATGCCGACCATCGACGCCTCGGGGATCGCGTAGATGCCGATCGGGAAGTGCGACGCCATCGGGCGCGCGTCGGCGCCGAAGGCGTGGCACGCCGAGAGGCGCCCCTGCTCCATCGACGTGGCGGCGAGCGCCGGCTGGCCGATCACGTCGCCCGCCGCGTAGATGTTCGCGGTCGAGGTCTGGAAGTGCTCGTCGACCTTGATGCGGCCGCGGTCGTCGACCGCGACGCCGGCCGCCTCGAGCCCGAGCTCGGCGGTCGCGCCGATGCGGCCGATGCTGAAGAAGGCGACGTCGGGCGAGACGACCTTCCCCGACTCGAGCTTCACGACGGCGTGGAGGCGCGGCTCCTGCGCGACCTCGACCGACAGCACCGTCTCGCCGAGGCGGAACACGACGCCGCGGTCGCGCATCTGGTGCATGAGCTCGTCGACGATCTCGCGGTCGAGGAAGTCGAGCGGGCGGTCGCGCCGCTCGATCACCGTCACCGCGGTGCCGAGCGCGCCGAACATCGAGGCGTACTCCATCCCGATCACGCCGCCGCCGATCACCGTGAGCGAGCGCGGCAGGTCGGACATCGCGAGGATCTCGTCGCTGTCGACGATGGTCGCGCCGTCGTGGGTGCCGCCGGGCGGAGGCGCCGGCCGCGTGCCGACCGCGACGAGGACGTAGCGCGACGTGACGCGCCGCTCGCCGCCGGGGCCTCGGATCTGGAGGGTGTGGGCGTCGACGAACGACGCGGTGCCGGACGCCACCTCGACGCCGTTGCGGCGCAGCTGGTCCTCGATGATGCGAACCTCGCGGGCGAGGACGTCGGCGACGCGGCTCTTCAGCTGGACGAACGAGGCGCCGCTGCGCGTCCCGGAGGAGGCGCCGGTCGCGATGCCGAACTGGCCGGCGCGCTCGAGGCCGAGGAACCAGAGGACCGCCTCGCGGAAGGTCTTGCTCGGGATCGTCCCGAAACCGAGGGATTCGCCGCCGATCCGCGTCCGCCGCTCGACCACGAGCGCCCGCTTGCGCAGCTTCGCCGCCGCCACGGCGCCGCGCTGGCCGGCCGGGCCGCTGCCGATGCAGACGAGGTCGTAGTCGTACTGCGCCGCCATCGCCGCCTTCTCCCACGCAGGTCGCGACAACGTAGCGTCGGGGCGCGGGATCCGGCTACCATCCGCGCCTCATGAGACTGCACCAGATCGGGGACCTGGCGCTCAAGGGTCTCGCTCACGGCGCCTGGAAGGTCGCGGCGGTCGTCAATCGCCGGATGGCGGAGGGCCGCTTCCAGCCGAAGTGGGCCCCCGCGCCGCTGCTGAAGAGCCGCGAGAAGAGCCGGCCCCCGCTCGGCACGCCGCGCACCACCGACTCGCTCTGCCCGCAATGCGTGTTCGAGACGCGGGAGAAGGTGCTGGCCGGCGACCTCACGCCGCAGCAGCTGATCGCCCTCAACCCCGGCGAGGTGAAGGCGCGCATCTTCGAGGAGGGCGGCGCGGTCTGGATGGAGAAGACCTGTCCGCGCCACGGCACTGTGCGCGACCGCATGGCGACCGACGCGGCGTTCTTCCGCCGCATGGAGCGCCTCTTCCCCGGCCGCGACTTCGGGATGGTGAAGGACCGGCTCCATTCGCACGGGAACTCGAGCATCAAGTACGGGCGCGGTGCGGTCCTCACGGTCGACCTGACCAACCGCTGCAACATGATGTGCGACCCGTGCTTCATGGACGCGAACCAGGTCGGGTTCGTGCACGAGATGACGTTCGAGGACGTGAAGAAGATCCTCGACGACGCCACTACCGTCACGCCGCGGCGCCAGCTCTCGGTCCAGTTCAGCGGCGGCGAGCCGACGCTCTCCCCCTTCTTCCTCGAGGCGGTCGCCTACTCGAAGAAGGTCGGCTTCGACTTCGTGCAGGCGGCGAGCAACGGGATCCGCTTCGCGCAGGACCCGGCGTTCTGCCGGGCGTCGAAGGAGGCGGGGCTGCGCTTCGTCTACCTGCAGTTCGACGGGGTGACCAACGAGGCCAACGACCACCGCGGCGTCGGCAACCTCTTCGAGGTGAAGCAGCTGGCGATCGACAACCTCCACGCCGCCGGTGTCACCGTCGCGCTGGTCGTCACGGTGGTGAACACGGTCAACAACCAGGCGCTGAAGGGGATCTTCGACTTCACGCTGAAGAACATCCACGCGATCCACACCATCAGCTTCCAGCCGGTGAGCTTCACCGGCCGCGACGAGCACATCCCCGACGAGCAGCGGCAGCGCTGGCGCTACACGCTCTCCGACCTCGCCGCCGACTTCAGCAAGCAGACCGGGCTCACCAAGCCGGTCGACGACTGGTACCCGCTCTCCTCGACCGGGACGCTCTCCGACCTCGCCGACCTCGCGAAGGGGCCGGGCGCCGACTGGGGCAGCGTGAAATGCGGCTGCCATCCCAACTGCGGGATCGGGACCTACGTGATGGTCGACATGGCCACCAAGGAGTGCACGGCGGTCCCGCGCTTCATCGACCTCGAGCGCTTCCTCGACGACGTCACGCAGATCAACGATTGGGCGCGCAGCCGCAAGTGGACCGCGCTCCTCACCGGCCTCTCGCTGCTGCGGAACTTCAACCCGTTCGGCGCGCCGCGGGGCATGCGGTTCCTCGACCTGATCCGCCAGATCGACTCGCACAGCGGCGGCAGCCTCGGCATCTCGAAGTCGAAGAAGTTCCGCTGGGGGCTGCTCACCGTCGCCGGCATGTGGTTCCAGGACCTCTTCAACTACGACTTCCGCCGCACCGAGATGTGCATCATCCCCTACGCGACGCAGGCGGGAGAGATCAGCTTCTGCGCCTACAACACCGGCATCGGCTGGCGCAAGATCGTCGAGAAGATGCACGGCGTGAAGCTGAAGGACTGGTACCGCGAGAAGGGGCGCCACGAGGTCTACGCCAAGCAGAAGGAGGTCGACCTCACCGCCGCCGGGACCGAGAAGGCGCGCGCCGAGGCGAAGCACTTCGAGCAGGTGATCCCGCGCTCCGGGCCGCTGCTGCCGGTGGTCGCGCCGACCGCGCCGCCCAAGCCGGGCGCGCCGGCGCCCTCCGAAGACGGCGTCGCGGCAGGCGCGTGATGGCGGCCGGCGGCGAGGCGACCGGCCGCGCCCCGCGCGACGACCTGCGCGACGCGCTGCGCGCCGAGCTCTGCCGCCTGATCTTCGGCGAGCTCGTGCCCGAATCCGAGCTCTCCGACGACGACGACCTCCTGGCCGTCGGCCTCGACTCGATGGGGATCCTGAAGACGGTCGCGTGGCTCGAGAAGCGGCTCGGCAAGCCGTTCCCCGACGGCGCGGTGAAGCCCGAGAACTTCCAGTCGCTGCGCAAGCTCCTCGCGTTCGTCGCGACGGTGTGAGCGAGAGCGCGCCGCGTTTCGCGGCGCCGGGGCGGCCCGGTCAGAAGCCGAGCAGCAGCTTCAGCCCCGCGGTGAACGAGATCCCCTTCGACGCGCCGGCGTCGAGCTCGAGCGCCTGCAGGTGGACCGCGACGCCGCAGAGCGCCGGGTCGTTCGGGAGCGAGCCGCTCAGGCTTTCGCCGGCCGCGTGGATCAGCAGCGGGATCCACAGCAGCGGCGCGACGAGCAGCGTCCCGCCCTTCGGCGTGAGGACGTTCGCCTCGGCGAGGCCGATCAGCACGAGCCCCGGCGTGTTCGCGCCGAGCGAGTTCGAGATCGTGACGGTGAGGTTCGCGCCGAGGACCGGGTCGCCGCTCTCGACGAGCGTCGGGATGCCGAGCGTGCCGGGCCAGCCGGCGCCGTAGCTCGACGCGATCGCGACGCAGCGGTTGCGGACGAAGACGTCGGACACCCCGTTCGAGTCGCCCGCCACCAGGTCGTCGGCCGAGCTCGCGAACGCGACGAGCTCGCCGTCCGCGGAGAGGCCCGGCATGACGCTGCCGCCGTCGCCTTCGGAACCGGAGGAGTCGACGCTCACGCGCGTCGTCGTCGCCCTCTTCCGGTCGCGGACGAAGACGTCCTGGACGCCGTTCGAATCGCCGGCGACGAGGTTGTCGGCCGAGGAGTAGAAGGCGACGAAGCGCCCGTCGGCGGAGGGGCCGAGGAGGCACGAGACGCTCACGCCGTCGGCCTCCGTCCCCGCGGAGTCGATGCTCACGCGCTCGGTCGCGCCCGAGGCGCGGTCGTGGACGAAGACGTCGGAGGCCACGTTCGTGTCGCCGGCGACGAGGTTCGTCGCGTTGCTCGTGAACGAGACGACGTTGCCGTCGGCGGAGATCCCCGGGTCGCTGCTGCTCGAGTTCGCCTGGGCGCCCGAGGAGTCGACGCTCGCGCGCGTCGTCGTCCCGGTGCTCCGGTCGCGGACGAAGATGTCGGTGTTGCCGTTCGAATCGCCGGCGACGAGGTTGGTGGCGTAGCTCGTGAACGCGACGACCTGCCCGTCGGCGGAGACCGCGGATTGGTAGCTGGCGTCGTTGGCCTGCAGTCCGGCCGAGTCGAGGCTCACGCGCGTCGTCTTCGCGGAGAGCCGGTCGTACGCGAAGAGGTCGGCCGCGCCGTTCGTGTCGCTGCCGACGAGGTTGGTCGCGTAGCTGAAGTAGACGACGGTCGACCCGTCGGCGGAGACCATCGGATAGCCGCTGGCGCTGTTCGCCTGCGCCCCGTTCGAGCGGACGCTGACGCGCGTCGTGACGCCGTTGCCCTCGTCGAAGATCCCGTTCCCGTCCGGGTCGTGGTCGTGGAGGAAGACGTCGTACGTGTTGTTCGTGTCGCCGGCGACGAGGTTGTTCGACATGCTCAGGAAGGCGACGAACCGCCCGTCGCCGGAGAGCGACGGGTTGGTGCTGTCGCGATCGCCCTCTACGCCCGCGGAGTCGACGCTGACGCGCACGATGCCGCCGGTCGAGAGATCCTTCACGAAGACGTCGATCGAACCGTTCTTGTCGCCCGACACGAGATTCGACGCGAGGCTCTCGAAGGCGACCCACCGGTCGTCGGCGGAGAGCGCGGGAGACTCGCCGATCCAGGTGCAGCCGCTCCAGTTGTTCGATTCCCCGTTCGACGCGTCGACGCTCGCGCGCACGGTCGACTGAGCCGGGGCGGTCGCAGGAGTCGCGAGCAGGAGAAGCAGCGCGGCCGCGGGAGCCGTGAAACGGTGGATCGTGGGCATGGAGGCCTCGGTTCCGTGGCTGTCGGGTCTTTCGAGAACCGACCTTTTAACGGAACCGGCGCGTTTCGGCGCGGGTCGGCCCGATCAGCGCGTCACGGCTGCTCCGCGTCCGCGTCCACTTCGGCCTGCGACGGCGCGTGCCCCTCCTCGGTGCGTACGAACGTCTGCTCCTTGTAGGCCATCGCGACGAAGATGTAGACGATGCCGCCGATGCCCATCACGATGACGAAGAAATAGAAGTAGTCGGGCCCGACCAGCTTGTAGGTCGCCACCTTCGCCTTCACCGCGTCGAACGTGCCGGTCGTGGGGACGGCGGCGCGCTCCACGACGTCCATCAGCCGGACGCGCGAGTTCGCGGCGTCGATCTGGGCGACGAGGAAGGTGCCCGCCAGCGCCTTCGGCTTGCCGTCGGCGGTCTTCAGGCCGGCGCCGGTCGCGTCGGCGAGCACGATCCCGGACTCGCCGGTGACGTCGATCTTCTGGCCGGTGACGAACTCCTTCGCCTCGTCGAGCGTGATCCACGTCTCGGCGCCCGTCTCGATGCGCGTCGCGTGCAGCGGCTTGACCATCGCCTCGTTCACGGCGGCGATGCCGAGGTTGCCGACCGAGACCGCCACCAGGTAGAGCGCCATGATGAAGCTCTTCATCTTGAGCGGCGCCTGCTTGTAGGAGAACTCGAGCGCGGTGATCGAGACGAGGATCTCCGACGCGGTGAGCACGACGTAGGCGAGGATCTGCCACCAGAGGCTCACCGTGTGGCCTTCCTGGATGCGCCGCTCGATCCACGCGACGATCAGGAACGACGACGCGATCACGAACAGTCCCATGCCGATCTTGCGCAGCGGCGTGACGGTGAAGAACTTCCCGAGCAGCGGATAGATGACGAACTGGAACAGCGGGATCATCGCCAGGATGAACAGCCCGTTCACGACCTGGATCTGCGCCGGCAGGATCTTGATGCCGAAGCCGAGGTTCTTGTCCATCAGCGACGACTGCGCCTGGAGCGTCCAGGTGTTGCCGTTGCCCTGGTCCCACAGCATCCAGAACATCGCGACGAAGAAGTAGATGACGATGAGGCGCAGGACCAGCTTGACGCCGTCCTTGCTGACGATCTCCTTCAGCCACGCCTTGCCGGCCGGCGGGACGTGCGCGTAACGGGAGCGACCGGCGACGAAGACGATCGTCGCGAGCATCATCATCGCGGCCGGGATCCCGAACGCCCATTCGGGCCCTTCGGGCAGCCACTTCCAACTCTCGCGCTTCGCGACCGGCGTCAGCATGACCGGGCAGAAGTAGATCGAGATCGACGAGCCGGCGTTGATCGCGAAATAGAACCACTGGAACGCCTTCTCGATCAGGTGCTTGTTCTTCGCGGAGAACTGGTCGCCGACGTTGGTCGACACGCACGGCTTGATGCCGCCGGTGCCCAGCGCGACGAAGAAGAGGCTCGCGGCGATCGCCGCCGGCGTGCTCCCGAACGCCGCCAGCGCGACGCAGCCCGCCGCGTAGAGGATCGAGAAGACGAGGATCGTCTTGAACTTGCCCCAGAAGACGTCGGAGATGATCGCGCCGATCAGCGGGAAGAAGTAGGCGCCCGACTTGAAGTACGACTGCCACGACGCCGCATTCGCCTCGGTGAACTGCAGGTTGTTGGCGAGGTAGACGGTCAGGATCGAGTTGATCCCGTAGAAGCAGAACCGCTCGGCGAACTCGTTGGTGACGATGTACGGGATGCCTTTCGGCATCCGGTTGTCGACGGCGGGTTCGCTCATCTCGGATGGCTCCACGGCTCACGCGGGATCGGACGGGCCCGGGACGCGGGGCGCGTTGATACCGTGGAATCTTCACCAAGACCAGCGAACGATCGCGGGAGCGCGATGATCCATCTCGAAGGCAGGCAGGCGATCGAGGCGGCGCTCGCGGTCGGGCGGCGGCGCATCGAGGCGATCCTGGTCAAGGAGGGAGCGGACGAGGAGAAGCTCGCCTCGCTGCTGACCGCCGCGAAGCGCAGGGCCGTCGTCGTCCGGCGCGTCGGCGCCGCGGAGTTCGACGGCGTCGCGCACGGCGCGAGTCACGGCGGCGTGGCGGCGCGCTGCGACCCGCTGCCGACGACGAGCGAGCCCGAGCTGCTCGCCCTGCTCGACGGCCGGACCGCCCCGCCGCTGCTGCTCCTGCTCGAGGGGATCTCGGACGACCGCAACCTCGGCTTCACCCTGCGCTCGGCCGAGGCGCTCGGCGCGACCGCGGTGCTCCTGAAGAAGCACGTCCTCGACTTCGACGAGACCGAGGTCTCGCGCACGTCGTCGGGCGCGTTCGAGCGGCTGCCCCTCGTCCGCTTCGACGGGGAGTCGGGCCTCCTGCGCGAGCTCGATCGCCGCGGCTGCGCGTTCGTGGCCTGCATCGGCCGCGCGGAGCGGACCATCTACGACGTCGACCTGCGCGGCCCCGTGGTCCTGTGCGTCGGCGGCGAGAAACGCGGCCTCTCCGCCGCAATCCGCCGCGGGTGCACGACATTCGCGCGCATCCCGATGGCGGCGGCGACGACCTCGCTGTCGATGTCGCACGCCGCCGCCGTGATCCTGGCGGAGGCGGCGCGTCAGCGCCGCGCGCTCACTTCTTGATCGTTCCGCCGACCTGCTGCTCGGCGTACTTCTTCCAGTCCTCGTTGATCGTGTTGAACACGTCCTTGCCGGTGACGCCGAAGATCTCCTCCGACCGCTTGCGCCACTGCTGGACGAACGTGTTCGGCGTCGCCGCGTAGCTGAGGCAGGCGCGCAGCCAGCGCTGACCCTTCTCGCCCTGCGACTTCGCGATGAAGCAGAAGAGGCTGAACGACTTGGCGACATCCTCGTCCTCGAACGAGGCGATCTCCTTCAGCGCCAGAGCGTCGATCGGCATGCCCTTGTCGAGCGCGAGGCGGTGGTAGAGGTCGGCGGTGCCCTTCAGGAGCTCGTCGGTCTGCTCCCCCTCGGGGACGATCTTCTTGGCGTATTCGAGGTCCCTCAGGTCGATGCACTTGACGGTGTTGCGGCCGAGGTATTCGAGCGAGAGCCAGTTGCCGACGCCCTCGTTGAGCCACGGACACGGATCGTTCGGACGGTCCTGGTTGTAGTGGACGGCGACCATGTCGTGGCCGAGGTTGTGGGCGACGATCCCGTCGAGGTCGCCCTGCTCGCCGATGCGCCAGTAGTGGATGTGCACCGGCGGCTTCGCGCGGCGCGCGGCTCCGCCGGGAAGTTTCTCGGTCTTCTCCGCCTTCGGCCCGGTGTCCCAGGCGATGCCGTAGTAGGCCGACGTGAACTTCTTGTGCGACGGGATGTCGTCGGGACCGAAGTACCACTCCGAGAGCATGTCGTCGGTGAAGTAGTCCTTGAAGTCCTCCGACACGTACGGGTCGACGAAGGTGATGCGGAAGCCGTCGAGGAGCGTCTCGGCCAGCTCGAGCAGCCCCTTCACGCGCTCGTCGCCGATCTCCTCCTTGTAGACGAAGCGGAAGTGCGTGCTCTCCTGCACGTGGAAGACGATCGAGTCGCCGTACGCGTCCTTGCCCGCCTTCGTGAGCCCCTCGGGCGTCGGGACCATCTTGATCGAGGCCTTGGCGTTGACGAGGCGCTGCTCCTTCGCGTCCTTCTGCGCCTTGTTCTCCTTCTCGATCTCCTTGGCGTACTTGTCACCGGCCTTGGTGTAGATCGTCTCGCCGAGCCACGACTTGAGCCGCTCCATGCCCTGGATCAGCAGCGCCTGCTTGCGATTCCAGTCGGGCGACCCCTTGGCGGCCGAGTCGCGCGTCTTGCGCATCTCGTCGATCGCCGCCAGGCGCTTCATGTACTCCTGCGAGAGCCCCCAGAGGCTCTGGTCCTTCATGTAGTAACCGAAGAGCTTCACGTCCTGGCTCTGGACGCGGATCGACGTCTTGCCGCCGGCCGACGACTTCTCCCCCTTCACGACCTTGTAGGGGCACGACTTGGGGTTCTCGATGTCGGGGACCCAAAGCTCGAAGACGCCAGGATGGCCGGGGGTGTTCGGCGGGAGCTCGATCTTCCCGCCTTCCTCCTTGAGGCCGCTCTTCGCCTCGCCGATCAGCCAGTCCTCGCCTTCGAGGTTGACGACTCCGATCTTGAACGACTTGTAAAGCTTCGGTTCCTTGAGGGAGAACTTCATGATCTGCGCGGGAGACGAGGGGGCGAACGCGAACAGCGCGGCGAAGGCGGCGTAGACGGCGAGCGGACGCATGCGGACGGGCTCCTGGAAGGGCCGGCGCGGGCCTTTGGGGGGGCGCGCATGATAGATGGGAGCACCGACTCCCTGCGAGAGTCCAAGGTCCGACGTATCATCCCGCGCCGCCATTGCCCCGCCTGCCCGCGGATCTTCTGGTGCTACCCCCAGGGGAGAAGAAACCGATGGCCGCACTTCGCGCCGTCCTGTCGCTCGCCGTCGTCACGCTCCTCGCCGCGCCCGCTCCCGCGCAGGAGCTGCTGAGCGACGCGAAGCTCGGCATCAAGCTCAAGGCGCCGGACGGCTTCACGAAGGTGCCGCTGCAGCCGGGCGAAGAGTGGATCGTCGCGCGCTGGATCTCCGACCGCGCCTACTTCCAGAACGACAAGAGCGGCTTCTCCGTCGACCACAAGCCCGAGCTCAACGTCATCGCCTTCCCGTCGGAAAAGGTGAAACAGAAGGTCGTCGAGGAGAAGAGCGGCACCGGCGAGCAGTCGCGGACGACGATCATCTTCAAGAACCCCTACAAGGACTACCGCGACTACTTGAAGCAGACCTACCACGACGGCGGGTACTACGTCGCGAAGGAGGACAAGGCCGAGGTCGACGGGGTCGCGGCTGAGGTGCTCGAGATCAGGGTCGAGAAGCTGACCTTCGGCGGCCCGCGCAAGATCGTCACGTGGATCTTCAAGGGCGACGACGCCGACTTCGCCGTCCAGTTCGAGATGGTCGAGAACGCCTGGACCAAGCTCAAGGGCGAGGTCACGTCGTGCATGCGCTCGTTCCGGCGCATCGCCAAGGATGGCGGTGGGTCGTCGGGCCCCGCCCCGACCACGCACGACCCGCACGAGAGGACCTCCGATCTCTCGCCCGCGCAGCGCGCCGCGCGCCGCCGCGACTCGGAGAAGCAGTCGCAGGCGAAGTTCACCAAGAACCTCACCGAGGGGTGGACCGCCAAGAAGTACGGGCGCGTCTTCATCCTGAGTCACGTCGACGAGAAGTACGCCGCGAGGATCGCGGAGAACGCGAACGCGGTGCTCGACTACCTCGACTCGAATCTCGGCTACGTCGGGCCGGGCGAGTACGTGCGCGCGCCGGTGATCCGCATCTGCAAGGACTGGGACGAACTGCGCGTCTACGACAAGGGCGGCGGCGGCGGCGCCGAGATCATCGTCACCGTCAACGGCGAGATCCCCGAGTTCGAGTTCGACCGCGAGATCGTAACCTACAAGGACACGAACGGGAACCGCAGCGGCGACACGACCCTCTCCCGCGTCTGCTCGCACTGGCTGCGCGAGCACGACGACGACGTCTACCGCGAGATGCCGATCTGGCTGCGCATCGGGATCACGCGTGCGTTCGCCCGATCGCGCTCGAAGGGCGGCAAGCTCGAGTTCTACAACGACCCCGACGAACGCCAGGGCATCAGCCAGCAGGTGCACGCGGGCAAGCTCTCGAAGATCCGGGACCTCGTGAAGATGGATCCCGAGGCGCTCTGGAACGACCGCAACCGCTGGGACGAGTGCGCCGCGACCACGCGCTTCCTGCTGACCGGCCCGAAGAAGGCGAAGGACGCGCTCACGGCCTACATGGGCGCCGTCGACAAGATCGCGCGCAAGGACGAGGAGGAGCGCAAGAAGGCCGCGAAGTCCCCGAGCGGGGAGTCGCGCCCGAAGACCGTCGAGGAGGAGGACGCGAAGTTCAAGGAGGCCAACACCAAGGATCGCGACTCCGAGAAGGTCCACCTCCAGGAGGTCTACGCCGCCGCGTTCGGCACGTGGGGCGACTCCGACTGGAAGTCGTTCCAGTCGGCGTACGAGAAGAGCTTCGACTGAGGCCGCGGCGATGAATCTCCGCTCGCTCGCGCGCCCCGTCCTCCCGCTCACCATCCTCCCGCTCGCCGTCGCCGCCTTCGCCGCCGCGCCGTTCCGCGCCGACACGCTCTGTCTGAAGGACGGGCGCATCATCGAGGGCAAGCCGCTGACGCGCGAAGGGGAGTCGATCCGCATCAAGTTCGAGAACGGCGAAGTCGTCGTCCCGAAGGAGATGGTGCTCGACGTCCTGATCGACTCGGAGGCGGCCGATGCCGCGAAGGGCGCGGCGATCGCGAAGCGCATCGCGGAGCGCAAGGCGTACATCGAGCAGGTGAAGCTGCTCGGCGAGTGGCGCAACCGCAAGAAGGAGTCGACCGCCCACTTCGACTTCGAGTCGACGGTGCCGCCGCACATCTTCACCGGCTACCGCGACCTGATGGAGGCGTACTTCACCGACTTCGCGAAGAAGTGGAAGGTCTCGATCCCCAAGGGCAGCAAGCTGACCGTCTGCTTCTACGGCCGCGAGGACGAGTTCCACCAAATCGGCGGCGTGTCGCGCGGCGTGCTTGGGTACTTCAAGCCGTGGACGCCCTACGAACTCAACATCTACTACGACCGCAGCGACCCGGCGCTGTCCGAGGACGTGATGTTCCACGAAGCGAACCACTACTTGCAAAAGCTGTTGAACGTCTCGTTCGACATGCCCCACTTCCCGGGCGAGTCGCTCGCCGAGTACTACGGCGCGAGTCACTGGGACGCGAAGACCAAGAAGCTCTCCATCGGCCTGATCCAGGAGGGGCGCCTCGCCGAGGTCCAGAACGACGTCGCCGGCGGGAACATGTTCCCGCTCGAGAAGATGCTGAACGGGGCGACCGACCGTTCGATGTACGAGCACTACACGTGGGGCTGGTCGTTCGTCCACTTCCTGATGAACCGCGACAAGTACGCCGCGAAGTTCCAGCGCTTCGTGTCGACGCTCGCGAACGGCAAGGACGTGAAGCGCGGGCCCCCGTCCGGCAACGACAACGTCTCCGGGGTCGAATCGGAAGAGGTCGTGCGCGTCTTCATGAAGTGCCTCGAGCTCAAGGACAAGGCGGCCCTCGCCGCGCTCGAGAAGGAGTGGCACGCGTACGTGAAGAACGACCTCAAGACCGACTCCCTGCGCGGCGTCGAGATGGCCGGCCTGCAGGTCGCCATGGGATCGTTCCCGGCGCGGCCGCTGCGCGCGACGAAGCTCCTCAAGGCGGCGGTCGAGAAGGGCAGCCGGAACCCGCAGATCTACGCGCGGCTCGCCGACCTCGTCGAGTCGGGCGAAGGCGGGGACAAGGCCGACCCGAAGGCCGCCATCGACCTCCTGAAGAAGTCGATCGACCTCGACCCGCTCGCCGCCGACACCTACGCCGACCTCGGCCGCCTCTACCAGCGCGAAGGGAAGAAGGAGGAGGGGAAGAAGCTCCTGCTGCTCGCGCGCGAGCTCGACCCCGACAATCCGTGGCTCGAGTGGACGCTGCGCGACCGGTGAGCGCGCGTCAGATCGGGCGCCGCACCGGCCTCCCCGCCTTCGCCGCGAGCTCGAGCCCTTTCTCCAGGATCGGATCGCGGCCGCCCGCCCATGGCCCCGCGTGGCGCACCGGCACGGTCGGCTCGACGCCGACCCCCTCGAGCGAGCTGCCGTCCGACACCGGCACTTCCATCATCCCGACCTCGAGGTAGAGCCCGCCCGGCAGCGGCATGAAGCCGGCCCCCAGCACCGCGCCCTCGGTCTTCTCGCCGACCAGGTCGCCGAGCTTCTCGCGGCGGATGTTCCAGCTCAGGATCTCCTTCGCGCTGCGCGTGCGGTCGTCGATGAGGAAGACGACCGGCTTGGTCCAGCGCACCGTGCCGCTCCCCTTCGTCCGGAACGGCGCGAGGAGGCCCGGGATCTCGTCGGCGAAGCCGCCGCGGCCGCGCAGGTCGACGACCAGCGCGTCGCAGCCGGCGAGCTCGCCGGCGAGGGCCTCGCGCACGAACCTCCCGGCGCCGCGCGCCACCATCCACAGGTGCAGCACGCCGATCCGCCGGCCGCCGCGCTCCACCACACGGACACTGCGCCGGCCCGCCTCGAGGCCCGAGGTCGGCACGGCGTCGAGCGCGACCGCGCGCGTCGGCCCGTTCCGCTTCGAGCGCACCAGCAGGTCGACCGACGTCACGCTCGGCCGCAGGAAGAAGAGGCGCGTGCGGTCGCTCGCCGGGTCGTAGCCGGCGTCGACGAGCGCGTCGCTCGCGAGCGCATCGTCGAAGTCGATCTCGACGATCTCGTCGCCGAGGACGAGCCCGGCCTCCTCCGCCGGCCCGCCCTCGTGCAGCGCGCGCACGAAGAGCTGCCCCGGCCGCATCTCCTCCAGCATCAGGCCGAAGGAGGGCGACGGGCGGCCCTGCAGCTCGGACATCATCTGTTCGTAGACCTCGGGGTCGAGCACGGCCGTGTGCGACGCGCCGACCTCGACGAGCATCGCGTTCAGCACCGCTCGCAGCGGCTCGCCCGGCTCGGCTTCGTCGGCCCGCGGGCGCCACTTCTCGCGCAGCTCGTCCCAGTCGACGTCGGTGCGCGCGCGGTTGTGCGGGACGTTGCGCACGTACTTCAGGCAGGCGTCGAAGGTCTTCAGCGTCTCGGCGCTGCGCGCCGGCGCGGACGTCGGGAACACGCCGACGACGGCGGCGGCGAGCGGCAGGGCGCGCAGGAAGCGGGAGAGGGACGCCATGGGAGCTCCGGTCGGTGGAACGCCCCTACGATCGGGAGTCACCGATGTTCGCAACTTCCCGGATCGAAGACGACGTCGCGCCGCTCCGAGTCGGCCTGCTCGTACCCGAGCTCGAGCATCCGCTTCGCCTTCTCCGGATCGACCGGCTCCGCGGGGTCGCGCGGGAGCCCGCGTCCGCCGAAGCCGCGCCGCTCGAACTCCGCGACGACCTGCGCGCGCAGCGCCTCGGCCGCTTCCTTGTCGCGATCCCAGACGTTGCGCAGCTCGAGCGGATCGGCGACCACGTCGTAGAGCTCGGCGCAGTCGACGAAGTAGCCGGGGTCGTCGGGGACGAAGAAGTAGGGCGGCTTCTTCGGGTGGGCGCCGCGCGGGTTGAAGACGAAGCGGCGCTCGGCGGTGCGCGCGCCGAGGATCAGGTCCTGCCACTCCGACCAGGCGACGGCGCGCGGCGCGCCGGCCTTCTCCTCGCGCAGCAGCGCCGCGAAGGAGACGCCGTCGCTCTCCGCCGGCGGCGGCGCGCCGAGCCAGTCGAGCAGCGTCGGCATGACGTCGACGTTCTGGATCAGGGCGTCGCAGCGGCCGGCGCGCACGCCCGGCCCCTTCACGATCAAGGGGATGTGCAGCACCGGCTCGTGCACCGAATTGCCGTGGAACCAGAAGGCGTTGTGCTGGCCGAGCTCCTCGCCGTGGTCGGCGGTGACGATCACGAGCGTCTCGCCGGCGAGCCCCGCCTTCTCGAGCGCGGCGACCATCCGGCCGATCCGCTCGTCAGTTGCGCGTATGCCGCCGTCGTAGAGCGCGACCAGGTACTTCGCGTCGGCCGCGTCGAGCGGCGCACGCGCGACCATGCGCGCGTTCATCACAGGCTCGACGTGCTGCTGGAACCAGCGCTCGCTCGCCTCGGGCGACGCGGCGCCGGCCGGCAGGCGCAGCGCGCCGCCATAGTCGCCGGCAAAAACGGTGTCGTACGGCGGCGGCGGCGTGTAGGGCTGGTGGACGTCGAAGAAGTGGACCCACGCGAAGAAGGGCTTCTCCGCGTCCTTGCGCGCCGCCACGAAGCTCGTGAACGCCTGCTCCGCCGCCTCGTCGCAGCGCGAGTAGGCCCACTCCTTGTGCCGCGCCATCGCGTCGAAGACGTGGTCGGGCGGGATGCCGAGCGTCGCGCGGCCGTTGCGGCTGCCGGGCAGGAAGCCGACGAACGCGCGCGCGTCCCAGCCCGCCGCCATCAGCTCCTGCGCGAGCGAGCGCGTCCCCTCGTGGAACGGCACGCCGTTGTCCAGCACGCCGTGGCGCGACGGGTAGAGCCCGGTCATGAGCGAGCCGAGCGAGGGCGCCGTCTGGCCGCGCGCGGTCGAGCAGCGCGTGAAGTCGAGGCCGGCGCGCGCGAGCGCGTCGATGTGCGGCGAGACCGGCTCCGCGTAGGGCGCGTAGCCGTGGCAGCCGAGATGGTCCGCACGTAGCGTGTCGATCGAGACGATCAGCACGTTCACGCGCCGCTTCGCCGCGTCGCACTCGACCGAGGCGACCGCCGCCGCGCCGAGCAGCGCCGCTCGCAGGAGACCCTTCATCGTTCCGGCCATCCTATCGGCGCGGTCGCGGGCGCTCCGGTTCGGCGGCGCCGACCGCTTCCTGCTCCTGGTCGATCGCGAGCTGCGGCGCGCCGGCGCGACCGGCTTCCACGGGGCGCTCGGGGTCGAGCTCGAGGGCCGGCTCGACCGGCCGCGGCTCGCGCGCGCGTTCGACCGGCTGCGGCGCGCGCATCCGCGGATCTCCGCACGGCTCGTGCCCGCGTCGCCGCTGCGCGACTGGAGGCTCGAGCCCGACCGCGGCGGGCTCGCGCGCGAGGCGCTGGCGTGGGCGAACCTGCGCACCGTCGCCGGCGCGGGCGGCGGGCCGGCCGCGGCGGCGTTCGATCTCGCGCCGTTCGTGGCGGAGCGCGCGGCCGCCCCGCTCGACCCGACGCGCGACCCCCTGGTCGACCTCGCGGTGCGCGAGCTCGACGGACCGCGCACGCAGCTGGTCCTGCGGCTGTGGCACCCGATCGTGGACGAGCGCGGCGCCGAGCTGCTCCTGCGCGAGCTCTCGGCCCTGGACGAGGAGCCGACGGCGGCGACGGCCGGCGACGAGCCGCTCCCGTGCGGCGACCTGACCTTCGCCGAGCGGCGCGCCGCCTTCCGCCGCGCGCGCCGGCGCCTCGACGAGCTCACGCCCGCGCCGCCGCTGCGCCTCCCGGCCGGCGCGGCGGACGGCGCCGCCGCACGCTGGACCTTCGAGCGCACGCGCCTCGACGCCGCCGCGACCACCGCCTGGCTCGCGCGCGCCGAGGCGCGCTACGGGCTGCGCGGCGAGGGGCTCGCGCAGCTCGGCGCGGCGGCGCGCGCGCTCGCCGACGGCGCGCCCGACGCGGCGTTCGTCGCGCTGCCGCTCACGATCCAGCGGCGCGCCCCGCGGGCCCGCGCCCCCGTCGCGAGCAACGCGCTCTCGTTCCACTGGCACGCGTTCGCGGCCGGCGCGACGCGCGACGAGGCGCGCTTCGCCGCGCAGCTGCTCGCCAGCGCGCGCGCGCGCGTCGCCGCGGACGAGGAGCGCGACGCCGTGATCCTCATGGAGCAGGCGCGCCGCATGCCGCTCGCGATCTACCGCCGCGAGCTCCTGCGCCGCGACGGGAGCGCGCGCTTCACGGCCGCGCTCTCGACGCTGGGCGAGCTGCTCGGCGGCGCGCGCGAGCTGTTCGGGCTTCCGCTCGTCGACGCGCACGCCGTCACGACCTTCCCGTCGCCGCCGGGCCTCGGCCTGGTCTTCTCGCGCGCGGCCGGACGGCTCTCTTTCACGACCGTTTCATGGAGCCGGGACGTGGCGTCGGGAGCGGCGGCGGCGCTCCATCGACGCATCGCCGCAGGGCTCGCGGCCGATCGACGCGCGGGTGCGGAAGACCAGATCGTGGATCGCCCTCAGAGGCCCGAGGGGTCTTCCTGACACGACGGTCCGTGCGGTCGCACCTACCATGGCTTCGCAGTCGGTCGCGAGGATGCACTGCGATGGCGACTCCGGTTCCAGGTTCGGGTTCTCCCGACGCATCGATCGACCAGATCCCCGTCATCGTCTGGGAGGTCGAGGTCGCGACCTGGCGCTTCCTCTACGTGAGCGCCTACGCCGAGACGCTGCTCGGCTTCCCGACCGACCGCTGGCTCGCCGACCCCGAGTTCTTCTGGAACCAGATCCATCCCGACGAGCGCGAGGCGACGCGCAAGTCGTGCGTCGAGGCGACGATGCGCGGCGAGGACCACTCGCTCGAGTACCGCATGCGCACGGCGGACGGGCGCACGGTGTGGATCCGCGACCACGTGCGCGTCTGGCCGGCCGCGGACGGAGGGCCGCCGCGTCTGGTCGGCGTGATGGTCGACATGACCGAGGAGCGGCGCACCCAGATCGAGCGCGAGTCGATCGGCCAGGTGTCGCGCCTCCTGATCGAGGCGGCCTCGATCGCCGAGATCTACCGCGAGCTGCCGCGCCTCCTCGTCCGCTGCACCGGCTTCCCCATCGTCGGGATCGTGCTGGGCCGGAAGGGCGACGCCGACCTCTGGTGCGTCGGAGCGGCGCTGGCGGAAGGGTTGAGCCCCGAGCAGGCGCCCGGCCTGCACGCGCCGGTGCACCTGCCGTTCGCGCAGACCGTGAGCAGCGAGGCGATCGTGAAGGGCGTCTCGGTCGTGGTGCACGACGCGGCGCGCACGCGGCCGGTCGCCCATCCGTACATGCACGGGATGGTCTACGACACGATCGTCTCGGTCCCGCTCATGAACGGCGAGGTCGCGATCGGGGCGATCTCGTTCGTCTCGCGCGAACGGACGAACGTCGAGCCGTCGACGCTGCGCACGCTCGAGATCATCGCGAGCCTGCTCGCGCACCAGATGCAACGCCACGAGTCGCTGCGCGCGCTGCGCGAGCGCGAGCAGGCGCTCGAGGCGGTCGACCAGGCGGTCGTCATCACCGACCAGCTCCAGCCGGGCAAGCCGGTCGTCTACGCCAGCCCGGCGTTCGAGCGGCTGCTCGGCCGCGCGCCGGGCTCGGAGATCCTGCCCGCCGAGTTCGTGCACGCCTCCGCCGATCCCGCCGCGGTCGCGGAGTTCCGGGTGGCGGTCGCGGAGGAGCGCCCGATCCGCAGCGAGCTCGATCTCGTCCGCGGCGACCGCGTCCCGCTGCGCGCCGCGATCCTCTTCGCGCCGGTGCGCGACGACGGCAGCCGCGTGACGCACCACGTCGCGACGTTCGAGGACGTGACGGCGCAGCGCCGCCTCGAGCAGGAGCTGGCGCGCGCGCAGCGGATCGAGGCGCTCGGCCGCCTCGCCGGCGGCATCGCGCACGACTTCAACAACCTGCTGACCGTCGTGGTCGGCTACGGCGACCAGCTCCTGAAGCAGTTCCCCGCCGACGACGCCCGCCGCGCCGACGTCGACGAGATCCGCAAGGCGGGCGAACGCGGCGCGCGCCTCACGCGGCAGCTGCTCGCCTTCAGCCGGCGGCAGTCGGCGCCGGCGCAGGTGCTCGACCTGAACGAGGTGCTGCGCGACATGCAGCCGATGTTCGAGCGGCTGCTGCGCGAGGACGTGCACCTCGTCATCGAGCTCGTCGAGGGCGCGGCGCTCATCAGCGCCGACCGCGGCCAGATCGAGCAGGTCGTGATGAACCTCGTGCTGAACGCGCGGGACGCCATGCCGCGCGGCGGGCCGCTCCGCATCGTCACGCGCCGCCGCGCGCGCGGCGAGGCTTCCTCGCTCGAGCGGACGATCGAGCTCGCGATCGGCGACTCGGGGCTCGGCATGGACCCCTCGACGCAGGAGCGCATGTTCGACCCGTTCTTCACCACCAAGGAGACCGGGACCGGGCTCGGGCTCGCGACCGTCTACGGCATCGTCACGCAGGTCGGCGGCACGATCGAGATCGAGAGCGCGCCCGACCAGGGCACGCTCGTCACGGTGCGGCTGCCCGAGGCCGACCCGGCCGCCGCGACCGCCGTCGCGCCGGTGCGCCCGGCGCGGCGCGGCGCGGGCGGGGAGACGATCCTGCTGGTCGAGGACGACCCGCTGGTACGCCGCGTGAGTCGCGACGGCCTCGAGCGCGCCGGCTTCCGCGTCGTGGTCGCGAACCGCGGCGACGAGGCGCTCGCCACGCTGAACGGCGGGCGCCACCGCATCGACCTGGTCGCGACCGACATCGTGATGCCGGGCATGAGCGGCATCGAGCTGGCGCACCGCCTCGCGCGATCGCGGCCGGGGACGCGCTTCGTCTTCATGACCGGCTTCGCCGACCCGGCGCTCGCCGCGCGCCGGCCGGTCGGGAGCGTCGTCCTGCAGAAGCCGTTCGGCATCGACGACCTGGTGGCGGCGATCCGCAACGCGCTCGACGCGCCGCCGCCCGAGCCGCAGATGGCCAACGGCACGGCGTGAGGCGCCGCGGGCGGGCAGCGGAAGCGCGCCGCGCAGCGCGGGTCGGCTAGAGTCGCGCGCCGACATGAGGATCCAGGACCAGTACGGCTCGCCCGACGAGCGCTACAGCTACAAGAGCGCGCTCGTCGACGCGCTGCGCGCCGGGAGCCGCGAGCTCTCGAGCGGCCGCATCACGGTCCGTCTCGCGGAGAAGCTCGGCTTCTGCTGGGGCGTCGATCGCGCGGTCGCCATGGTCTGGGACGCGATCCGCCGCCATGCCACGCCCTCGGGCGACGCGCCCGCCCGCCGCCTCTGGCTCCTGAACCAGATCATCCACAACCCGAAGGTGAACGAGGACTTCCTGAAGAACGGCGTCCGCTTCGTCTTCGGGAAGTTCGCCGAGCCGGGCGGGTTCGAGCGCGTGCAGCGCGGCGACGTCGTGATCATCCCGGCCTTCTCCGCGGAGGTGGAGCACCTCGAGCGCATGCGCGCGATCGGCTGCGAGGTGGTCGACACCACCTGCCCGTGGGTCGAGAAGCCGCACCGCCGCGTCCTCAAGTACATCGAGGACCGCTTCACGACGCTGATCCACGGCCAGCCTGGCCACGACGAGACGCGCGCGACCTGCAGCCTGGTCGACAGCAAA
>DAINBU010000061.1:0-27997 GCA_036732755.1 Planctomycetota bacterium | reverse complement strand
ATCACCCCGCGCCGCAGGCGCGCCTTGGGCAGCCCGGCCATCTTGTTGTAGGCGCCGCGCAGCTTGAACGAGAATACCGGCTGCAGATCCTCGCGCTTGAGCAGCAATGTGTTGTGCAGGCGCGCCGACAGAATGGGCGCTGCTTCGAGCGGCGCGAGTTCGCGGCGGGAGAGTGAGCGGCGCGCCGTGCGGTGCGCCACCCGCGTTCTCGCGGCCGCCGCGCTGGTCGCGGCCGCCGCCTGCTCGCGCGAGGAGGCGTCGAAGAACGCCGCCCCCGCGGCGACGCCGCCGCCGTTGACGAGCGCCGGCCCGCCCGCGCCGCTCGTCGATCCGTCGTTCCGCTTCGTCGAGTGCGCCGCCGGGTGCGGCGTCGAGTTCACGCACTACTGCGGCGCGACCGGCGAGTTCTTCGATCCCGAGACGACGGCGGGCGGCGGCGGCTTCTTCGACGCCGACGGCGACGGCAACCAGGACCTCCTGCTCGTCAACGGCTGCAGCTTCCCGCCGAAGGCCGGCGATCCGACCCACGCCTTCTTCCGGAACGACGGCCGCGGCCGCTTCACCGACGCGACGAAGGAGGCGGGGCTCGCGCTCGTGCACTTCGGCATGGGCTGCGTCGCCGCCGACGTCGAGAACGACGGCGACCAGGACCTCCTCGTCACCGGCGTCGACCGCACGCTGCTCTTCCTGAACCGCGGCGACGGGACGTTCGAGGAGGTGTCGCGGCGGGCCGGGATCCCGCAGGAGGGCTGGACCACGGCGGCGGCGTTCTTCGACGCGGACGGCGACGGCGTCCTCGACCTGGCGCTCGGCCGCTACGTCCGGTGGAGCGTGGCGATCGACCGCAAGCTGACGGAGGAGAAGCGCTGCGTCTATGCGCGCGGCGTGCGCGACTACTGTCCGGTCCTCGCCTACGACCCCGATCATCCGAGCTTCCTGCACGGCAAGGGCGACGGCACGTTCGAGGACGCGTCGCGAGCGGCCGGCTTCGCCGACGCGATCGGCAAGGCGCTCGGGATGCTCGTGGTCGACGCCGACGACGACGGGCGGCTCGACGTGATGGTGGCGAACGACACGCTGCCGACGCAGCTGTTCCGGAACGGAGGCGACGGCACCTTCGTCGACGTCGCTCTCGAGAGCGGGCTCGCGCTCGACCACTGGGGCCGCAGCACCGCCGGCATGGGGGTCGCCGCTGACTTCACGAGCGACGGCGCGCTCGGCATCGCGATCGGCAACTTCAGCGGCGAGGCGATCACCTACCACCGCCAGCAGCGCGACGCCGCCGGGCGGCTCGCGTGCGACTTCACCGAGATCTCCGCGAAGAACGGCCTGCGCCGCCCGACGCTCAAGGACGTGATCTTCGGCATCGTCCTCGCCGACTTCGACCGCGACGGCGACGACGACCTCGCCTCGTGCAACGGCCACGCCGGCCAGATGGGGGAGGTCGAGGGCGTGCCCTACGCGCAGCCGGCCCGCCTCTTCCGCCGCGACGGCGAGAACTTCACCGAGATCGCGCTCCCGCCCGACGGACTCGCCAAGCCGGTGGTCGGGCGCGGCCTCGCGACGGGCGACTTCGACGGCGACGGCGACGTCGACCTGCTGCAGCTCGTGAACCAGGGGCGCGCCCGCCTCTTCCGCAACGAGTGCGGCGTACCCGGCGCAAACGGCGCGAGCCCGCGCGCGGCGCTGCGCGTGCTCCTGCGCGGCGGCGCCGGGACGACGCCCGAGTCGCGCCGCGGCTGGAGCAATCGCGACGGGATCGGTGCGCTCGTGACGGTGAAGGCCGGCGGCCGCGTGCAGCGCAAGCGGCGCATCGTCGGCGACAGCTTCCTCAGCATGAACGAGCCGGCGCTCGCCTTCGGGCTCGGCGACGCGCGTGCCGCCGACGAGGTCGAGGTGCTGTGGCCGTCGGGACGGCGCGACGTGCTGACCGGCGTCCCGGCGGGCAGCGTCACCGTGGTCGAGGGGAGCAGCGGCGCCGCGCCGGCCGCGCCCCCCGCGCTGCGTCCCGCCGCGCCCGTCACGCCGTCGCTCGACGCGCTGCCGCTCGCCGACCTCGAGCGCCTCTCGCGGGAGCGGCCGAACGACCTGCCGCTGCAGAAGGCGCTCGGCGTCCGGGCGCTGCGCGAGCTGCGCCTCGACCTCGCCCAGCGCGCCCTCGATCGCGCCATCGAGCTCGCGCCCGACGACATGCCTGCCGCGTTCCAGCACCTGCGCGTCGTCTCGATGCGCGCCGACGCTGCGACGCTGCGCGCGCGGGTCGCGGCGCTCTTCGATCACTTCGGATTCGACGCGATGATGCTCGGCGGGTGGAGCTACCTCGCGACCGAGAGCGCCGACGTCGCGGCGGCCGCCGTCCTCGACGAGGCGCTGGCGCGCCGTCCCGACTCTCCCGCGCTGCTCGCGCAGAAGGCCGGCAACTTGCTCGCGCAGAAGCGGACCGCCGAAGCCCTCGCCGGATTCAGGCGGGCCGCCGCGCTCGACCCGACTGCCTGGCGCTACCAGGTCTCGATCGCCCGGATCGCGCTCTCCGCCGGCGACGCTCCCGGCGCCGAAGCGGCCGCGCGCACGGCGCTGGCCCGCGAGCCGGGCGCCGTCGAAGCGCTGCACCTGCTCGCGCAGGCGCTGCACGCGCAGCATCGCGACGACGAGGCGCCGCGCGCCTACGAGCAGCGCCTCGCCCAGAGCCCCGACGACCTCCCCGTCCGCGCCGACCTGATCCGCCTGCTCCAGACTCTCGGCCGTCCCGCCGCCATCGAGGCCCAGCTCCAGGAGCTCCTGACCCGCCACCCGAAGGACCCGCGCGCCTGGCGCATCGTCCTCGACATCCGCCTCGAGTTCTCCGACGCCCGTGATCTCGCCGCCGCCGCGAAGCGGGCGCTCGACGCCTGCCCGGACGACGCGGACGTCCTGGTCCGCGGCGCCCGCGCGGAGCTGCGCCTCGGCAAGAGCCGCGACGTCGCGCTCGCGCTGGTCGAGCGGGCGCTTCGAAAGGACCCGACGCACGCCGAAGCACGGGCGCTGAAAGACAAGCTCAAGCCGTAGAGTCGAGACGCGCGACGCATCTTCTCACGCGCTCTTCCGCGCCGAACTCCAGAGCAGCCACGCGCACGCTCCGACGATCGTCAGCCCGAGCACGCTCTCGACTGCCGTCGCCGCCGGCACCTGAACGCGACCCGCTCCCGAGAAGAACGCGTAGCCCGCGAGCACGACGCCCGAGAGCCCCTCGCCCGCGACGAACCCCGACGCGCAGAGCACGCCCGACTCGATCGCCGTCGGATCCCCCTTCGCGCGGCGCTCGACCAGCTTCCGCACGCAACCGCCGACGTAGATCGTCATGAGCGTCGCGAACGGCAGGTAGATGCCGAGCGCGACCTGCAGCGCGGAGAGGCCGACCAGCGTCGCGACCAGCGAGACGCCGGCGCCCATCGCGATCAGGTCCCACGGCGGCTTGCCGCCGAGCTCCGCCTCGACCACCGTCTTCATCAGGTTGGCCTGCGGGGCCGGCATCGCGTTCGGCCCGGTGAAGCCCTGCGCCGGGTCGTTGCCGATGGCGAGCACGACGGCCGCGACGACCCAGCACGCGACCGCGGCGGCGAGCAGCTGCCCGAACTGCTGCAGCGACGGCGTGGCCTTCACGAGGAAGCCGGTCTTCAAGTCCTGCGAGATGTCGCCCGCCTTCGAGGCCGCGACGCAGACGACCGTGCCGACCGTCAGCACCGTCGCCTTCGCCGTCACGTCGCCCGCGCCGCGCAGCAGGAGGAAGAAGCCGCCGGTGCCGATCAGCGTCACGATCGCCATCGCCGAGGTCGGGTTGTTGGAGACGCCGATCACGCCGACCAGCCGGGACGAGACCGGCACGAAGACGAAGGAGAAGACGAGCACGAGCACCGTCGTGAGCAGCCGCTCGCCGAAGGAGAGGTCGCCGGCGAGCAGCCCCGGCGTGAAGCCGAGCACGCAGGCGACGACGACGAGCCCGCCGATCAGCACCGCCGGCGGCACGTCGCGATCGATTCGCTCGGCCGCGCTGGCGCCGCCCGCCTTCGCCCCGCGCACGCCCCGCACGACCGCGAGGAAGCTCTTCGCCATCGTCGGCGAGGTCCGGATCACCGTGACGATGCCGGCCGCCGCGACCGCGCCGATGCCGAGGTAGCGCACGACCTCCTTCGCGCCGCCCATCGTGAGGAGCTGCGCCTTCGCGCCGGCCGCGACCATGCCGTCGGCGTGCATGTGCGTGACGAGGGGGTAGAGCACGAACGCCGCGAGGATGCTCCCCGCCACCATCACCGACGCGGCGCGGTAGCCGACGATGAAGCCGACCGCGAGCAGCGCGGCTCCGACGCTGAGCTGCACCGTCCCGTTCGGCAGGCCCGGGATCGCGAGCGAGAGCTCCTCGGGGACGTGCCACGCGACCGCGCCCGACTTGGCGAGCAGCAGCGGCACGCCGGTGATCAGCAGCTTGACGAGCGCTCCCGTCGCGAGGCCCACGAAGATCCAGCGGCCGCCGCTGCCGCCGCGCTCCGCGCTCCTCAGCACCTCGGCGCACGCGCGCCCCTCCGGATAGGGGAGCTCGGCGTCGGCCTGGACGATGAGCAGCCGGCGCAACGGGACCATCGCGAGGATGCCGAGCACGCCGCCGCAGCCGGCGAGCAGCGCGACCTGCACGTAGCCCGGCGCGATGCCCCACATGAAGAGCGCCGGGATCGTGAAGATCGTGCCGGCCGCGAGCGAGCTCGACGCGCTGCCGATCGTCTGCGAGAGGTTCGCTTCGAGGATCGACCCGCCGCCCAGGAGGCGGAAGGCCGCGGCGGAGAGGACGGCGATCGGGATCGAGGTCGAGACGGTGAGGCCCACCTTGAGCCCGAGGTAGGCGTTGGCGGCGCCGAAGAGCGCGCCGAACACGAGGCCGCAGACGACCGCCTTGAGCGTGAATTCCCTGACCGTGACTTCGCGCGGCGCGTCGCGGCCCATTCGCGTCTCCCTCGAAGGTCACGACTCGCAACTCGACGGCGTCCGCGCGACACTACCGCGCCCCGCGGGCGATCCGCATGCGGCCCGCATGCAGCCCGCGTGGACGAAGGAGAGACCGCTCCATGTTCCTGCCCGTCCTCGCGCCGTGGTCGGCGGCGCTCGCGTTCGCGCTCTCGCCGGCCGCGCTCCAGGAGCCGCCGCCCGCCGCGCCCGCGCCTGCGGCGCCGGCCGCGACGAGATACGAGTTCCCGACCAAGCTCGCGCCGGGCGAACCGCGGCTGATCGAGATCCGGACCGCGACGAGCTCAACGTTCAAGATCGAAGGGGCGGGCCAGGCCACCGATTCAAAGGAGCGCACCGAGTCGTCGACCTGGATCGTCGACACGCTGCTCGATCCGGCGACGCAGCCCAAGGACCACGTCTGGTCGGGGCGGCGCCGCTACGTGAAGGCGCAGTCGACCAAGGACGGCGTCGTCGACGATCCGGAGGTGAACGGGCTCGAGGCCGACGTCTGGGTCGACGACACGAAGCACATCCACTTCCAGTCCCTGAACGAGCGTGCCGCCTCGATCGCGACGTTCGACTCGCTGATCGCCGGGGCCCAATCGTTCGGGCTCTGCGCGGGCATCACGTTTCCGGCCAGTGCCGCGGTCGGCGACGAGCTGGAGATGCCGTTCGCGGCGCTCGCGAATCTGTGCCTCACGGCGGATGGACAATTCCCCAAGGCGAGCGCCCAGCTGCGCTTCGAGTCGGTCGATCCGAAGAAGAACCTCGCCCGCTGGAAGGGACCGGTGCACGTCGAGGAGACGTTCGAGAAGAGCGCGGAGCAGCTCGCCGCTCCGTACGGGATGAAGGCGACCGCGACCTACGACGGCGCCGTGTCGATCGAGTACGACGTCGCGGCGCAACGCATCACGCGGATCGTCTGTCGCGCCAAAGGGGCGATGCAGGGCGAGTTCGTCGGAGACGTATCAGCGAAGATAAGCGCCACCCTCGTCATCGAAACGACGATCACCTGCTCCGTCGGCGCGCCCGCCGCCTCGGCGCTGTTCGAGAAGACGCAGTTCCGCGACGTACCCCACGAGGTCAACAACGCGGGCGTCTCGATCGCCCTGCCGAGTCACTTCACGAGCTTCTACCTGAAGGGGCTGACGCGCGGGGCGTTCCGCAGCCTGCTGCACGGCAAGGACGCAGCAGTGACCGTCATCGTCTTCCCACTTCCGTTGAAGGGGAAGAACCTGAAAGAAGCGGGCGACGCGACCCGCAAGGACCTGGAGGGGACGGCCGGTGTCACGGTGAAGAACGCGACGGCGAGCGGCGGACTCGGCGCCGCGAGCGCGTGCGAGTACACGATCCGAAACCTCCACGGACTGAGTGCCGTCTTCCAACTGGAACCGGGTCGATTCGTCGTCGTGCAGTGCGAGTGCTTCGAATCGGCCTGGGCCGAGCGCTCGAAGGAGTTCCCGAAGTACTTCCAGTCGCTGAAGAAGCTGCCCGCCGCGAAGTAGGCGGCGCCGCGCTCGCAGACGTCAGCGCAGCAGGAAGCTCAGGTCGTCGCCGGGCGCGTGCTCGCTCGGCTCGCGGCCCTTCACGAACAGCCGCGCGCCGCGCGCGCCGCCGAGCGTGCAGCGGTCGTCCTCGACCTCGAGCCACGACCCTTCGCGCAGCCCGACGACGGGAACGTCGTTCATCTCGTGGAACTCGCGCAGGCGCTGCTCGCGCGTCTCGCCCATGTGGGTCGAGCTCGGGTCGGGGTCGAGGTAGTGGGGGTTCACGTTGAAGGGGACGAGGCCGAGCGCGGCGAAGCTCGGCGGCTGCACGATCGGCATGTCGTTGGTCGTCTGGATCGAGCGCGTCGCGACGTTGGTCCCGGCCGACGCGCCGAGGTAGGGCATCCCGCCGAGGACGCGCGCGCGCAGCGGCTCGAGCCAGCCCCTCGTCTGCAGCGCGTGCAGTAGCCGGAAGGTGTTGCCGCCGCCGACGTAGACCGCCGCGGCGTTGGCGATCGCCCGCCCCGGTGCACCGTCCGCGTCGTCCTCCTCGAGCGCGTCGAGCGCGAAGTCCATCGCCGCGAACCGCTCGCGCAGGCGCGCCGCGTAGCCCGCGCGATCGTGCAGCGCGTGCGGCACGAACAGGACGCGCCGCACGCCCGCGAAAAACTTCCGGATCGCCGCCTCCGCGTGCTCGAGCGGCCGCGCGCCCGGCATCGTCGAGTTGGAGAGCAGCAGCAGCCGGCGCGCCATGAGACGCTTCAGGCGAGCGCCGTCACGCTCGGGACGGGCAGCGGGGTCGGCGGCGGCGCCGTGTCGAACGTGAGATTCGCGAATGAGTCGGGCGCGATGCCGAGGTTCGCCGGCGAGTTCAGCGCCTCCTCGTATGTGACCGCCTTGCCGGTGTAGGCCGACATGCGGCCCATGATCGCCATGAGCGTCGAGTTGCACATGTAGCCGCTGTCGTCGATCGCCTCGCCCTTGCGCAGCGCCGCGAAGAGCGCGTCGTGCTCGTTCTGGTACATGTCGTCGGGCGCGCCGTCGTCCTTCCAGCGCCACGCCTGCTCGCCCCAGATCGTGGCGGCCTGGATGTTCGCCTTGCCCTTCGTCCCGTACACGAAGTCGGAGACGTCGGAGCTCACGTCGCCGGGCTTGCTGCCCCACTGGCGGCAGCTCGAGAAGAGGCGCACGCCGCTCTTCCACTCGAAGACCGAGTTGAAGTGGTCGTAGACGTTGCCGAACCTCGGGTCGGTGCGGCACGCCCGGCCGCCGCTCGCGACGCACGAGACGGGCGGCTCGTCGCGCAGCGTCCACGCGATCTTGTCGAGGCTATGGATGTGCTGCTCGGCAATGTGGTCGCCCGAGAGCCACGCGTAGTAGAGCCAGTTGCGCAGCTGCGTCTCGAGCTCCGTCCACTTCGGATCGCGGCCGCGGTGCCAGAGCGCGCCGGTGTTGTAGGTGCACTGCGTCGCGACGATCTCGCCGACGGCGCCCTCCTGCAGCCGCTGGAGGATCGCGCGCTTCTTTCTTTCGTAGCGGTAGCAGAGGCCCGACACGACGTTGAGCCGCTTCTCCCGCGCGAGCTTGCAGCTCGCGAGCACGTGGCGCAGGCCCGGCCCGTCGACCGCGACCGGCTTCTCGACGAACGTGTGCTTGCCTGCCTCGACGCATTTCCGCAGGTGCAGGGGCCGGAACGCCGGCGTGGTGCAGAGCAGGACGACGTCGCTGCTCGCGATCACGCCTTGATACGAGTCGAGGCCGATGAATACGTGGTCGGGCGCGACCTTCACGCGCGCGCCGTTCTCGGAATTGCGCAGCGACTCGAGCGTGTTCTTCGCCATGTCGGCGAAGAGGTCGCCGACCGCCACCAGCTCGACCTGCGGGTCGGCGGCGAGCGCGTTCGCGGCGGCGCCTCCGCCGCGGCCGCCGCAGCCGAGCAGCCCGACCTTGAGCGCGCCCGCGCCCTGCGCGTGCACGGCGACGTTCGGCAGCGCCGAGGCGAGCGGCGCGAGGGCGCCGCCGACCAGCACGGCGCCGGAAGCCTTGAGGAAGTCGCGGCGGGAGGCATCGGCGGTCGGACGCATCGCGAATCTCCGGGTCGGGGGTCGGGGCGCGCCGCGCCGCCGCTTCACTTCGAAGGCGGCAGGGAGGAGACGGCCGGCTCGGCGGGCGAAGGCGAGGCGATCATCCGGCCGAAGCCGGGCGACGTGCAAGCGTGGGGGACGCCGTTCTCGAGCGTGACGATGCGCGTCTCGACCCCTTTCTGCTTCGCGACGAAGGCGAGCGCGCGCGCCGGCTCGAAGAGGCTCACCACCTTGGTGAGCGCGTCGGCGGTCGTGCCGTCGGGCGCGACCACGGTCGCCAGCACGCGGCGCGTGAGGCCGATTCCGGTGGCCGGATCGACGACGTGGGAGTAGCGCACGCCCCCGATCTCGACGAAGCGCCAGCGGTCGCCGCTCGTCGAGACGGCTGCGTGGGCGAGCGAGAGGACGGTGCGCGGGGACTTTTCCGTGCCGGGCTTGGGCTCGTAGGCCGGATCGTCGTCGAACTCGGCGAGCTCGACGCGCCAGCCCGTCTCTCCCGGCGGCGGGTCGTTCACCGCGACGTCGCCGCCCGCCGCGACGAGCGCCTGCGTGATCCCGCGCTTCGCGAGCAGCTCGAGCGTCGCGTCGGCGGCGTAGCCCTTCGCGATGCCGCCCAGGTCGAGGCGCACGCCGCCTTCGGTGAAGGAGACCGCGCCGCGCTCGTCGAGGAGGATCTTGCGGAAGCCGACGTGGGCGCGCGCCGCCTCGAGCTCGCTGTCCCTCGGCAGCTTCTCGCGCCGCTGCGCCGTCCGCCACAGCTCGACGAGCGGCGCGACCGTGACGTCGAAGGCGCCGTCCGACTCCTCGGCGACCCGCTGCGCGACGTTGAGGATCGTGTGGAGTTCGCCGCTGATCGCGATCGGGCCGGTCGGGCCCCTGGCGGCGAGGCGCTTCAGCCCCGAGATCTCGCTGTCGGGGCGGAAGTCGCTGAGGTTCGCCTCGAGGTTGTCGATCCGGAGGAAGGCGGCGGCCGAGGCAGCGTCGGCCTCGGCCTTCGACATGGCGTAGAAGACGAGGCGGAACGTCGTCCCCATCTTCGGCGCCTCGAACTCGTAGCGCTGCAGCGACGGCGCCGGCTCGCGGCCGGCGCAGCCGAGCGAAAGGGCCGCGAGGAGGGCGGCGCGCGCGAGCCTGGGGAGGACGCGGGGAGTCGCGTTCATGAAGGTGCGGGGCGCGGACTATAGAACGGCGCCTTTCGACCGGGGGCGAACTCCCTTGCTGCGAACCGAAACCGTCCGGGTGGTGCGCATCGTCCTGCTCGCGGCCGCGGCCTTCGCGGCGCTCGTCTGGTGGGCACCGCGCGAGCTCGTGCCGCAGGCGACGTCGCAGCCGATCTATCCCGACGCGCCGGCCGGCCGGCCGCCCCCGACCGCGGTCGCGAACGCCGACGCCAAGGACGCGGCCGCCATGAAGCCCTACCGCGAGTCGATCGCGCTCGCGGCGCAGGAGGGCGGAGCTCCGGCGGCAGTCGAGTTCGACCTCGTGCCGATCCCCGCCGGCAAGTTCACGATGAAGAGCCCCGACTCGGAGGCCGACCGCAAGCCCGACGAAGGGCCGCAACACGAAGTCGAGATCGCGCCCTTCTGGATGGGGCGGTGCGAGGTGACGTGGGACGAGTTCCACGTCTTCATGCAGCGGCAGGACCTCGCGTCGCGCGCGCCCGACCCGAAGATGCGCAGGGCCCAAGACGCGTGGGCCGACGCGGTCAGCCGCCCGACACCGCCCTACGTCCCGATGGACTTCGGCTACGGCGTGCACGGCTTCCCGGCCATCTGCATGACGCAGTTCGCCGCGCGCCAGTACACGAAGTGGCTCAGCATGAAGACCGGCCGCTTCTATCGCCTGCCGTCCGAAGCGGAGTGGGAGTACGCCTGCCGTGCCGGCACGACGACGGTCTACAGCTTCGGCGACGACAAGAAGCAGATCGGCGACTACGCCTGGGACTTCGACCATTCCGACGGCGCGCCCCATCCGGTCGCCAAGAAGAAGCCCAATCCGTGGGGCCTCTTCGACATGCACGGCAACGTCGCCGAGTGGACGCTCGACCAGCACGTCGCCGATTCCTACGCCGAGGTCGCGAAGGGCGGCGCCGCGAAGTCGCCCGTGAATTGGCCCAAGACCGAGTACCCGATCGTCGTGCGCGGCGGCTCGTGGGACGACGACCCCGACCGCCTGCGCAGCGCCGCCCGCCGTGGCTCGCAGAAGAGCTGGAAGGTCCAGGACCCGCAGCTCCCCAAGTCCATCTGGTACTTCACCGACGCCAAGTTCGTCGGCTTCCGCGTCGTCCGCCCCCTCGCCGTCCCGACCGACGACGAGCTGAAGAGGTGGTGGGAGGCGGACGTGCCGGCGATCGCGGAGATCCAGGAGAGGCAGCGGAAGGGAGGGCGGTAGAGCGGTCGCCCGTTTCGTTTTCGCCTCCGGCGCGCCAAGATCCCGCGTCTCGGGTCCACGCCACGTCGGAGGAATCGCGATGGCACTGCGCCGTTCGGGGAACGACTCGTCCCGCCGGGACTTCCTGAAGGTGTCGGGCGCGGCGCTGCTCGCGTCGAACGTCCTCGATCGCATCGCGAGCGCCGCGATGCCGCGGCTGGCGCCGGGGGCGTTCGCTCGCGGCGATGACACGCTGAAGATCGCGCTGATCGGCTGCGGCGGGCGCGGGACGGGGGCGGCGAGGCAGGCGCTGATGACGGCGGGGAACGTCAAGCTCGTGGCGCTCGCCGACGCGTTCCAGGACCGGCTCGACAACAGCCTGAAGTCGCTGAATGCCGAGCTCGCCGACCGCATCGACGTGACGCCCGACCGCTGCTTCGTCGGCTTCGACGCCTACCAGCAGGCGATCGACCTCTGCGACGTCGCGATCCTCACCACGCCGCCCGGCTTCCGGCCGATCCATTTCGAGTACGCGATCCAGAAGAACAAGCACGTCTTCATGGAGAAGCCGGTCGCGGTCGACGCGCCGGGCGTGCGCCGCGTGCTCGCCGCCGCCGAGCTGTCGAAGCAGAAGAACCTGAAGGTCGGCGTCGGCCTGCAGCGCCACCACGAACCGGGCTACGTCGAGACGGTGAAGCGGCTCCAGGACGGCGCGATCGGCGACGCGACGCTCTTCCGCGTCTACTGGTGCGACACCGGCGTCTGGTGCAACCCGCGCCAGCCGGGCCAGAGCGAGATGACCTACCAGATGCGCAACTGGTACTACTTCGTCTGGATCTGCGGCGACCACGTCGTCGAGCAGCACATCCACAATCTCGACGTCGCGAACTGGGTCATGAACGCGACGCCGGTGCGCGCGCGCGGCCAGGGCGGCCGCCAGGTCCGGACCGGCATCGACTACGGCGAGATCTACGACCACCACATGGTCGAATTCACCTATCCGAACGGCACCAAGATGATGTCGCTCTGCCACCACTGGCCGGGCGCGTGGAGCGACGTGAGCGAGCACCTGCACGGCACGAAGGGTTACGCCGACATCGCCGGCAAGACGATCGCGGTGCGCGGCTCGCCGGAATGGAAATTCACGCGGCCGCGCGGCTCCGAGCCGATCGATCCCTACCAGATCGAGCACGACGTCCTGTTCGACGCCATCCGCAACGACAAACCGCACAACGAGGCCGTCTACGGCGCGACCAGCACGATGACCGCGATCATGGCCCGCATGGCGACCTACAGCGGACGCGACATCAAGTGGGACGAAGCCCTCAACTCGACGCTCGCCCTCGTCCCGACCAAGTACGCGTGGGACGGCCAGCCCCCGTCGCTCCCCGACAAGGACCTCCGTTACAAGATCCCCATGCCCGGCAGCGCGCAGGCGCTGTGAGAGGAGCGACCATGCGAAGGCTCCGCCGTCCCGCGACGTGCGTGTCGCTGCTCGTCTTCCTGATCGCCGCGTCGCTCGCGCTCGGACCGACCGTCCAGGAGGCGAAGTCCGACCCGAAGCCGGACGCGCCGAAGTCCCGCGCCGAGAAAAAGAAGGGCCACGACGAAGGCGACACCCCGCTCGCGCAGCAGATGGAGCGCATCGACGCCGCGCTGCACATGCTCAAGCGCGGCGTGCGCGACCCGGCGCAGCGGGACGCCTGCCTCACCGAGATCACCAACGCCCAGCAGGCGTGCCTCGCGTCGAAGCTCCTCGCCCCGAAGATGACCCCTTCCATCCCCGAAGGCGAGCGCGCCGCCTTCCTCCGCGACTACAAGAAGGGCATCGCCGCCCTCCTGATCGAGTTCACCAACCTCGAGGTCGCGGTGCTCGACGGCGAGACCGAAAGGGCGGTCGCGCTCCACAAGAAGCTCGAGTCGATGGAGGACGAGGGGCACAACCGGTTCACGAACGAGTGAGAGCCTCGACATGCGTGGACGTCAGCCAGGCCGACCGACGAACTGGGTGAACGCGCGGGTCCTGCAGAGCATCGACATCGACAAGAACGGCCTCGAGTTCCGCGTGTGGAAGAAGTGGTCCAAGAAGGGCGGCCGCCTGGGCACGCTGCTCGTGAGCAACGGCGGGCTGCGCTGGCGGCCGGGCAACGGGAAGTACCTGCGTCGGCGCACGTGGGAGCAGGTCGCGGAGCTCCTGAGCGACTAGGCGGCGCGAGGCCTCGACGCGCGGATTGATGAACCACGGGACGCATCAGCGACGTTGACTCCCGGATCCGGCCGTCGGATCGCGCGGCCACATCGAGTATCACGCGGTTCCAGCGTCGCACGGGAGCACGCGGTGATGCACGCTCTCGGAATCGCCCTGGGACTCTTCGGCGGCGCGCCGCGCGCTGCTTTGAGGAGGTCTTGAATGGCGACGAGCGCGGACAGCGCCGACGGACGCGCTGGATCGATCCGTCGCCTGCCCGAGTGCTGGGTCCTCGCAGTCGCGTCGCGGCGACCGGCGGCGCTGTTCCTCGTCCTGCTCGCGTTCGGACTCGGATGCTGGGGTCTGTCGGCGATCACCGACGCGAGAGGCGCGGACCCACTGGCCTGGATCCTGTTGGCTTTCGTCGTGTCCAGCGGCATCGGACACCACTTCTTCCGTCGCCGGCTGGCCGCTCTCGAGGAGGAACGTCGCCGGATCCTCGAAGGTGTCTCGGAGCAGACGTCGCCGGACCTCGCACCGCAGACCGAGGCAGCGACGTTCAATCCGAAGCGAACGACGCGGAATCCTCGCTCTGCGGAGTTCCTGAGCACGTCGACACCGACCGCGCAACTTGCAAAGTGGCTCGCGGCCCTGCTGCTCTGGGTCGTGATGATTGCCTTCTCGAGCCCCGATCGACCCACGGACTGGTTCGGCATGCTCGGTCTCGCGCCCAAGTTCTTCGCCGTCGCCCTCGCCGTCCTCGTTGCCTTCGAACGCGTCGGCTTCCACCAGGCCATCTCGCGACGCACCGACGAGATCGCGCGACTGCGCCGCGAACTCGCTCGAGCCTCGAGACCTTCGAGCACTCCCGCCTGACGCGGCCGCCGGAAGAGGGCGGTCCCTACTTCGACGGCCGATCGATCACGAGGCCGTGGTCCCGGAAGTTCTGCTCGACCTCGTTCACGCGCCGGTCTTGGATCGACCGGAACTCGCGATTTGCCTCTTCCATTTCGGGCGCATCGCTCTCGTAGAGGTTGACCTCGATCCTGGCCCGGTTGGGTAGCTCTCGCCAAGCGGTCATCAGGAGGGACTTGCGGGACCGGTTCTCGTGACGGATTCAGTTCTCCGTCCACGGCATGCCGAGGAGGATGTACTTGCCGGCGCAAATCTTCGCCTGGATCACGTCCTCCTTTCTCGTCGATGCTGCCAGCTTCTTCCTCGATGAAGCGCAGCGCCGAGACCTAGTCGCACCACGAGCCCCAGTCGACGCGGGTGCTTTCGGATTCGAGGCTGGCTTCGTAGCGGCTGGCGTCGGGGAAGTCGCAGAAGCAGTTGTGGTTGAAGTGCAGCGTGCAGCTCTTGCCGCCGTCGTAGTCGCGATAGGTGACCGTGTAGGAGTCCCAGTCGGGACCGACGTGGTACGCGACGAAGCAACCCCACCGCGCGAGCGCGCGTTCGTCGAGCGCTTCGTCGAGCTCCGCCTGCGACCTCGGAAAGCGGCCGTGCGCGCGCCGATACGACTTGAGACCGTCGAGGGCCGATTCGAGCACGTGCTGCCGCCACGCCGGCACGAAGTGCCATCCGACCAAAGCCACCAAGATCACGCCCGCCGCGATGAATCGCGGCCGGCGAACTCTCTCGCGCCAGCGAAGCCGTCGCTTCCGAGGAACCTCGTACTTCATCGCGCCGCCCCGAATGCGCCGATTGCAGTGCGTGTCCCGTCCTTCGAGCCTTTTTTTACCCTCCGCCCCTCGAACCGCCCTCGCCGGTCGCGCGTATCCTCCCGCCCCGCACGCCTCGCGTCGGAGCCGCCGATGAAGAAGTCCTCCCGCTACAGCCTCCACCCCGGCTTCGCCCGCGAGCAGGCCTACCGCGACAACCTCGCCTCGCGCACCGGCAAGTCCCTCGAGCAGTGGGTCGCGCTTGCGCGCAAGCAGAAGCTCGGAACCGTCCGCGAACGCATCGAGTGGCTCAAGTCCAAGCACGCGCTCACGACCGACTACGCGCGCTGGGTCGCCGAGGAGTGCGACGGCGGGACCGGCGCGGCGGCCTACGATCCCGACGCGCTCGTGAATTCGATGTTCACGAAGAAGGCGGCCCTCGTGCCGCTCTACGAGAGGCTGCTCGACCTCGGCCTCTCCGTCGCGTCCGACGTGAAGGCGTGTCCGTGCGCGACGATCGTCCCGCTCTTCCGCAAGCACGTCTTCGCGCAGCTCAAGCCCACGACGCTGACGCGCATCGACGTCGGCTTCGCGCTCGGTGATCCGAAGAAGATCCCTGCAAAGGGCCGCCTGATCGAAACGGGCGGCTTCGCGAAGAAGGACCGCATCACGCACCGCATCGAGGTGACCCGGCCCGGCGACATCGACGCCACCGTCGAGCGCTGGCTGAAGGTCGCCTACGAGCGCGACGCGTGACGCGCGGCGGGAGTCGGGCCATGCAGCTCGCGACGCGCTTCGCCTTCCTGTCCCTCGCCCTCTCGTCCGCCGCCTTCGCGCAGCAACCTGCACCTGCGAAACCAGCTGCCCCTGAGCCGCAAACCGCGCCTCCGGCCGCGCCGCCGACCGCACCGCAAGCCAAGCCCACGCTCGTCCTGCGCGGCGGGAAGCTCTTCGACGCCGAGTCGGCGACCGTGCGCCCGAACGGCCAGCTCTGGATCGCGGGCGAGCGGATCGTCGGCGAGAAACCGGCGAACGCCGCGCTGCCGGCGGGCGCGAAGGTCGTCGACGTCGGCGACGCGACGCTGCTGCCCGGTTTCTTCGACCTGCACGCGCACGTCGCGGTGCCGGGAGCCGGGAGCACGTCCCGGCTGTTCTTCGACGCGTCGGAGAACCTCGCGACCGACCTCGCCTTCGGCGTGACGCACGTCGTCGACCTGCACAACCTGGCCGAATCGGTCTTCCCGCTGCGCGACCTCTCGAAGATCGACCCGAAGATCGCGCGGCTGTCGGCGGCGGGCGCGGCGTTCACCGTGCCGGGCGGCCATCCGACGCAGATCGGGATCGAGTGCAACACGGTCACCAGCCTCGCGCAGGTGGGGGAGCGCTTCGCGAAGCTGCTCCCGTGGAAGCCCGACGTCGTGAAGGGGGTGCTCGAGCACGGCGGGTGGGCGACGCTGCCGAAGCTCCCGACGCTCGAAGAGGCGACGCTCGCCGAGATCGCGAAGCAGACGCACGCGGCGAAGCTGCCGCTCTTCGTCCACGCCTGGACGCTCGCCGAGGCGAAGGCGGCGGTGCGCGCCGGCGCCGACGTGCTCGCGCACGGCGTCTACGTCGGTGACGTCGACGACGAGCTCATCAATCTCATGAAGGAGCACGGCACCGCCTACGTGCCGACGCTCTCCGTCGTGGTCGGCCCCAACCGCATCAACGTCGGCAAAGGCCCCTACAGCGCGGAGCGCCTCGACGGCCTCGTCCACCCCGACCTCGGCCGCGCCCTCGCCGCGCCGAACTCCAGCTGGGCGCTCGACTGGAAGGAGTACGACGAGAAGCGCTTCTTCCAGAACCTGATGAAGCTCGCGCGCGCGGGCGTGCGCGTCGGCACCGGCACCGACGCCGGCAATCCGCAGACGCCGCACGGGCCGTCGCTGCTCGTGGAGCTCGCCCTCTACGTCGAGGCAGGGATGAAGCCGGGCGAGGCGCTGCGCTGCGCGACGCTCGAATCGGCGCGCATCCTCCGCATCGAGAAGGAGGCCGGGTCGCTCGCGCCCGGCAAGCTCGCCGACATCACCGTCGTCGCGGGCGATCCGACCCAGCAGATCGACGCGGTTTGGAGTATCCGCCACGTCTTCAAGGGTGGCGTCGAGCTCGATCGCGGGGCGATGCGCAAGAAGAACGCGGAGCTCGACCGGCCGGCGAAGACACGCGCGGTCGGGACCGAGATCTCCGACCTCGTCGACGACTTCGAGGACGGCGACTTCGTCTCGAACTGGGGCGGCTCGTGGACCGCGTCGACCGACTCGGTCGCGCCGGGCGGCCGCTCGACCGCGAAGTTCGAGATCGGCGACGGCGGCGACGGGAGCGTGCTGCGCATCACGGGCGCGCTGGCGGAGGGGTTCGCCTACGGGCCGTTCGCGGGCGTCACGGTCCAGTGGGATCCCCAGGACAAGCAGCTCGCCGACGCCACCGCCATGAAGGGAATCGTCGTGCGCGCGCGCGGGACGCCGCGCTCCTACTCGTTGTCGATCCAGAGAGCCGCGGTGCTCGACTACGACCACCCCCGCGCCACGATCGCCGTGACGGACGACTGGCAGGAGCTCCGCGTCCCGCTCGCGTCGTTCAAGCAGATCGGGTTCGGCAAGGCGGTCCCGGTCGCCTGGAACGACGTGAAGGGGCTCGAGCTCTCGGCGCGCGTCAGCCCCGGCGCCAAGACGGGGCTGGGCGACTTCGAGCTCGAGATCGACTCGATCCGCTTCGAGTGAGCCCCGCGCGCGGCCGCGCTTGTCGATCTTTGGATCCGCGCTACCCCGGAGCGCCGGAGCCTGGGAAGGAGGATCCGATGTTTCACCGTGCCCGCTTCCCGTTCCTGGGTGCGTCGCTCGCGTTCGCGGCGTTCGCCCCTGCCGCTTCGGGGCAGGCCGTGCTGCAGAGCTGGTCCGATCCGGGCGCGTTCATCAGCACCTACCGGATCGCCGCGCTCGGAGACGTCGACGGCGACGGGCGGGCCGACGTCGCGATCGCGCGCGTCCTGTTCAACGGCAGCGTCGACTTCGTCGTCGACCTCCGCTCGAGCGTCACCGGCGCGCAGCAGATCCTCATCGACCGCGGCTACACCCAGATCTACGCGATCGGGAGCGCGGGCGACGTCGACGGTGACGGCCGCGACGACCTCCTGGTCGGAACGGGTTCGGCGACGGAGGTCGTGTCGTCGGCGACCGGCGCCCTCCTCGCGTCGCAAAGCGGCCACGCCAGCACGACCTTCGGCATCGAGGTCGTCGGCCTCGGCGACGTCGACGGCGACGGCGTGCCCGACTTCGCCGCGACCGGAGCGAAGCTCGGCGTCGGCGGCTTCGGCGACGGCTACGTCGAGCTCTGCTCCGGCGCGGACGGCTCGGTCCTGCTCACGCTGTCCACGCCGGGCGGCGGCGGCTTCCTCGGCGCGGCGCTGGCGCGCGCGCCCGACCAGGACGGCGACGGCATCGACGAGCTGGCCGTCAGCGATCCGCTCTCGAGTCCGGCGTACTACGGGTACGTGAAGGTCTTCTCGCCCACGACGGGCAGCGTTCTGGCCGAGTACGACGCGCCGGCGGGGTACTTCGGATTCGGCGTCGACTTCGCCGTCTGTCGCGACTTCACCGGCGACGGGATCACCGACTACGTCGTGCTCGGCACCAAGACGCAGTCGACGCTGCCCGACCGGGAGATCGCATGGATGGTCTCCGGCGCTGACGGCTCGATCGTCGCGACGCTCCCGTCGGCGGCGAAGAAGCGCTGGACCGAAGTGACGAGCGCGGGCGACGCGAACGGCGACGGGTCGGGCGACTTCGCGCTCGGCTCGACGCAGGATCTCGGGGCCCATTCCGCCGGATCGGTGTGGCTCTACGACGGCCGCACGCAGCTCCCGCTCTACACCTTCGAGCAGTTCGACCTGGCGCGCGGGCCGATGGTCGTCGGGCTTCCCGACGTGAACGGCGACGGGCGCGACGACCTGCTGATGGGGCCGGATCGTTTCAGCCAGGCGGCCGTCTTGCACTCCGGCAACGACTTCTTCCTCGACGCGTCGCCGATCGTGGCCGTCGCGGGCGAGACGTTCGGCAAGACGCTGCGCAGCGGGATCGCCGGGAACCTCGGCCTCATCGCTCTCGTCGGCGTGAACGGCATCCCGCTCTTCCTGCCGATCCTCGGTCCGACGACGTTCGATGCGACGGGGACGATCGGATACCAGGTGACGATCCCGGCCGGGCTCGCGGGCCTCACGCTCGACTACCTCGGCTTCGCGATCGACGCGCGCGGCAAGGTCGCCGCGAGCGCGGTGGAAACGGTGATCTTCGAGTAGTCGCGGCCGGGGCCCGGCCCCGCTGGTCCGCAAATGGGACCGCGGCTTCGAATTCAACGTCGTCGGCGCGCAGGAGATCGCCGCCGACAAGAAGCTCTCGCTCGCGATGGCGACCAAGCGCGACTCGATCACCGTCTTCGAGCCGATCGCCGGCGCCGAGGGCGTCGAGCCCTTCGTGAAGCTCCCCGACGGCCAGTGGCTCGGCGCCAAGGTCGCGCGCACCGACCCCGAGACGAAGAAGAGCTACCGCGCCGTCGTGCTCGGCTTCTATCTCGCGGACGTCGCGAACGCAGACGACCGTCGAGCGCTGCTGAAGGAGGCGTTGCGGTTCCTCGAGGCGAACCCGGAGAACCGCGAGAACCCGACGATCAGTACCGCGTCGGCTGCGGCGCCGGACACGACGCCCGCGAATCCGCCGGCGAGCGGGGCGGGACAGCAGGGCGGCGGCTGAGAGGGCGCGCGCACCGTCGCGCGACGACTTCTGCTCAGCGCTGCACGAGTTCGACCACGGCCGTCGCGCCTGGCTCGGCGACGACGTCGATGCGTCCCGGTTTCGCGCCGGCGCAGTGCGCCTCGATCGTGGCGCGACCCGGCGCGAGGAAGAAGTCCCAGGCGTGACGGGACGAGAAGCTCTGGACCCAGCGCGCGGCGGACGTGTCGTCGCGGAGGCAGGTGCCGTCCGCGCCGAGCACGCGGAAGGAGAAGGGACCTTCCAGCCCCGGCGGGTTCACGCGTACGGTGACGTGCACGCGGACGGCGTCGCGCAACACGATCGTGAGCGGAGCGACGTCGCCGTCTCCCATCGCGTCGATCGCGGTGGAGGCGGCGGCGAGGTGCGTCGGCCCCTCCTCGCTCCACTTCGGCGTCGCGACGACGGACCAGCGGCCGTCGGGGACGCCGGAGCATTCGAAGCGCCCCTCGGCGTCGGTGACCACCGTGACGTCCTCGGCGAGCGCCGGGAGCCCGTCGCGATCGACGATCGTGACGTTCGCCTGAGCGACGCCCTTCCCGGTCTCGTCGACGACGGCGCCGCGCACGACGCGCGCGGATGGCCGGACCAGGTCGACGACGACCACGGGCGGTGGCACCGCGTCCGTCGCCGTCGCGGCGACGACGCGGGGCGCGAAGCCCGGCGCCTTCACGGTGAGCCACCACGTCGCGGCGACGAGCTCCCGCGTCGTGAAGGTTCCGTCGGACGACTCGGCGTTCCGCTTGAACGGGCGCGCCTCGGTGGCCGGCGGCAGCGTGCAGCGCACCGGCGCGAACGCCACGTTGAACGCCGCGACGGGCGCGCCGTCTTTCGCGTCGCGCACGCGGATCGTCAGCGCGCCGGCCGGCCGCGCCGCCGCGATCGTCTCGACGTCGAGCACGAGATCGGGAGCCGGTTCGCCGGCCACGATCGGCGCGGAGTCGATCAGCCGGTCGCCGACGAAGAGCGCGGCCCACCCAAGATCCTGGCGGTCGAACTGGAGCCGCCACGTTCCGTCCTCTGCGATCCCTGTGGAGCACCTCGCGGATTCGCGCGGAAGCGCGAGCGTGGTCGGGTCGACGATGCAGCCGAGCACGCGCGCCTTGACGCCGAGCGCCGAATAAGAGAACGCCTCATGGTCGGAGCGCACGACGCGGCCGCGCACGATCCTGTCGCGCTCCAGGTGGAAGTCGGCGGTGACGTCGCTCTCGGAACGGGAGGGCGTCGTGATCGCGCGATCCTCGTCGACGAACTCTTCCGCTGAAGCCTGGATCCAGAACCGCTTCCCGGCATCGGGACGCGGCAGGGGAAGTGAACGGTAATCGCCGTTCGCGTCGGTTCTTGGCATGTCGAGCTGATTCCCGCGTTCCGTCCTGATCCAGAGCTGCGCGTCGCGCAGCCCCACGCCCTGCGCATCGGTCACTTGGCCGTGCACGAGCAGCCCGCGTTCGAGCGCGAGGTCGAACTCCGCCGTCGCCGCATCGCGCGCGAGCGGGAGCCCGGCGCGAACGGCGACGCCGCGCTCGCGGTCGAGCGCGGCGAGGTTGATCGCCGGTCCTTCCGGAGCGAGGAGCTCGAAGCGGCCGTCGGAGCCGCTCCGCCCGAGGGTCGGTCCGGAATCGCCGCCCGCGTTCTTCGCGGGCCGGTCGGGCATCGACTCGAGGACGAGCAGCGACCGGCCGCGCTCGCAGACGCTCCGCGCGTCGACGAGCCAGCCCTTCGCCGTCGCCTCGACGGCGACGAGCGCGCCCGCCACGGGCGAGCCGGCGTCGTCGCGCACCGTTCCATGGATCGTGCGCGGCGCGGTGGGCGCCGTCGTCGCATCCGGTCCTGGCGCCAGCCCGCCCGGCTTCGCGACGGCGTCCGCGGTTTCGGCGGCTCGCTGCGCCGTCGCGGCGGGAGCCGCGGCGCCGGCCGCGGCCTCCGTCGCTCGTTCCGCGAAGCCCGCGGAAGGAGAAGCCAGCGTCGTCGGCGCGCGCGTGGCGAGACTCGCTACGACGATCCCGCCGGCCACGACGACGACCGCGGCCGCGGTCCACTTGAGCGTGAGCGACATCGTGAGCGCTCCGAAGACTCCGAGTCCCGACGCGACCACGGCGCCGCCGGCCGCGCTGGCGAACACGCCGCGCGGCGGCCCGACAAGCAGCGCCAACGCCGCAAGCCCCTTCTCCCGGCGGCCGTCGGAGCGCTCGACTTCGACCTCGTTCGCGAGCGCCTCACGCAGCTGGGCGAGCCCCCGCTTCAGCCGCGTGCGCACCGTCTCGACCGGCACGCCGAGGCGCTCCGCCACGTCGCGCGTCGGGATCTCGTCGAGATAGTGCAGCAGGATCGCGGTGCGGTACGGCTCGGCGAGGCGGATCACGGCGTCGACGACGGTGCGCTGCAGTGACGCACGGAGCAGCGCGTCGTCGGCCGACTCGACCGCGGAGTCCGTCGCTCGGGCGACCGACTGCTCGCGCGCGACGCGGCGCTCGTCGCCTCGTCGCATGCGCGCAGCGACGCGCCGCGCCACGCGCGCGAGCCAGCCGCGCACGTTCCCCCCGTCGCCGGGCGGGCGGCGCAGCGCCTGGTGCAGCGTCTCCTGCGCGACGTCGTCGGCGTCGCTCGCGCGCGCGACCAGACGCGCGGCGAGGCGCCGGATCCAAGCGGCCTGCGCGAGGAGGTGTTCGGGATCGAGGGAACGCGTCGCATCGTGCGCCATCGCCCTCCCGATGCCCGCCGCGGCCGCGGACGGTTCAGGGTGCAGAGGCGTCACGGGAACGAGGGGGCGCTCTTTGCTGCGTCGAGCGCGTCAGTTCCCGATCACGACGCTCGTCGGCGCCGAGCCCCAGCGCACGGCGGCGCCGACGCGGACCAGTGCGGCGAAGTCCATCTGCACCCCGATCAGCGCCGGCGGGAGCGGGCCGCTCACGAGCTGTGCCGCTGCGGCGCCGGTCGCGTCGAGCGTGCCGGTGAAGCCGGGGAAGACGTTGGAGTTCGCGTCGTAGATCGTCGCGAGGGTGAAGAGGTCGTAGTTGACCGGGACGTTCTCGAAATTGAAGTCGGTGCCGGGAGTCGTGCCGGTGAGCGAGCCGAGGACGTGGTACTCGGTGAACTGGAAGAAGGGGCCGGGACCCACGGTGAAGCTCGCGGTGCCGCCGGTCGCGGCGGAGATCGTCGCGACGTCGGTGAAGAGGGCGAGGTTCGCGGAGTTGCCGAAGATGTCGTTGTTGCCGTTGCGGCCGTCGGTCCAGAGCGCGTGGACGAGCCGGTCGGAGGCGGCGAGTCCGTTGCGGTCGACGATTCGTCCGCTGGTCCCGTAGCCGCTCGGATCGAAGTCGGTCTCGGAGAGCTTCACGTTCGGCCGGAACGTCGCGCCGCCGTCGGCGCTGCGGGCGACGTAGTAGTTCACGCGGCGGTCGTTCGGGTCGTCGCGGCGGTCGTAGAAGCCGACGCTCACATTGCCGTTCTCGTCGACGTCGATCGCCGGCGTGAACTGGCTGTTGGTCGTGACGTCGCTCGCGGGAATCGGCGTCGACCAGGTCGCACCGTGGTCGGTCGACTTCGAGAGCACGACGTCCGGTGCGTTCGAACTGCCGTCCTGCGCCCAAGCGACGTAGAGCGTGCCGTCGAACGGCCCGCCGCTCGTGTCGATCGCCAGCACGGGTGCCGGCTGGACGACGTTCCGCAGATGCGGGATGTCGAAAACCTGGGCGCTCGCGATGGCGACGTCGGTACCCCACGTCGCGCCGCCATCCGACGAGGAGTCGGCCACGATCGCGCCGGCCGCCTGATCGAAGAAGACCACGTGGACGACGCCGCTCGAATCGACGGCGATCGACGGAAGGTGGAACTGTTCGGCCCCACCGTCATCGACGATTGAATCGTTCCAGGTCGTGCCTCCGTCCGACGAAGAGTGGACGACGATCCTGTAGAAGTCCCCCTCCGCGAAATAGAAGTCGACGCTCGCGAGGTAGATGTCGCCCGCGTGCGCACCGGTCGTCCGATCGACCGCGGCGGCCGGCTCGATGCCGCTCGCGTGCATTTCGATCCAGGTCGGCTCCGTGACGCCCCCATCCGGTGAGACGCCGAAGTACATCCCCGGCCACGGGCTGACCTGAAGCGCCTTGAAGAGATACGTCTCTCCCGATCGCCCGATCGCGACCGCCGTCGCGCTCGCCTGCAGCGGCGGCGACGTCGGATGGGTCTCGAGGAATTCGCTCCAGGTCTCGCCGCCGTCGAAGCTCGCGTAGTAGGCGGCGTTGAGTTGGTGCGCATCACTCCGGTCGTTGCGGTTGTCGAGCGCCGTGCCGACCAGATGGAGTCGGTCGGTCGGATCGACGGCGACCATGGGCATCCACTGCTGGCGCCCGCTCGGCGAGTTGACGCGTCGATCCGATCCTGCCGGCGGCGACGGCGGCCCGAACGATCCCGAACGGCGCTGAGACCCCGCGAGCGGCACCAGGATGTCGGCGAGGTCGTGGCCGCGCTTCTTCACGGTGACGCCGCTCGTCGCGTCGCCGGCCTACACGCCTCCGGATCCCGCCGCTCCAGCCGACCCTGCGGCTCCCGAAGGCGGTGACGACTGCACGAGGAGACCCATCGCGAGCAGCGACGCGGACAGTGTGGGCACCATGACGAACTTCCTCTTCCGATCGGCTTCGAGCGGGCAGACTCCTGCGCCGCGGCCGAATCGTCAATGGGACGCCGCCGCCCTCACGATCGCTTCCACCTTCTCGCGACTCTTCACGAGGCCGAGCGCGCTGGTGTCGACGGTGTGGTGGGCGAGGCCGTAGAGGGGGGCGCGCTCGGCGAGGATCTCGCGCAGGCGCGCCATCGCGGCGGGCTGGCCCTGCATCGGACGGCCGTCGCCCTGCTCGACGACGCGGTTCCAGTGGTCCTCGGGCGTCGCTTCGAGCCAGATGGTGACGAAGTGGCGGCGCAGCAGCTCGTAGGTGTCGGCCGCCGCCACGATGCCGCCGCCGGTCGCGACGACGAGCGGGCGGCGGTCGGCGACGAGCTTCTCGAGCGCCTCGCGCTCGAGCCGGCGATACCACGCCTCGCCGTGCAGCGTGAAGACGTCGGCGAGCGGCATCCCGGCCACCTCTTCGACCCGCTGGTCGAGCTCGACGAAGCGGACGCCGGCGCTCTCGGCGGCGGCGCGGCCGAGCGAGCTCTTGCCGGCACCGCGCAGCCCGATCAGCGCGACGCGCCTGGGTTGCGGCGCGGCGGAGATCAGCTTCTCGAGCGCGGCGCGCGCCTCGTCGGCCGCACGCTCCGGCACGAGCTCGACCAGTCTCAGCAGCTCGGCGCGGCCGCTCGCGGCGCCGTCGGCCTGCGGCGCGATCAGCGCGGCGGAGGAGACGCCGAGCACGTCGGCCACCTTGCCGAGCCCCTGCAGCGAGACGTTGGCGCGCCCGAGCTCGAGGTCGGTGAGGAAGCGGCGCGAGAGCCCGACCGCGTCGGCGAACTCCGCGAGCGTCAGCCCGCGCGCCTGGCGGCCGGCGCGGATGCGCGCGCCGAGCCGGGCAAGCAGTGCGTCGAGCTCGCTGCGCGCGGGACGGCGCGGCCGCGCGCCGCTCGAACGGGGGCCGGCCGGGTTCCTGGGGGAGCGGGGCATGGTGGCACCATACTGCTCATTCGACGCACCGTTCGTCAAGACGTGAGCAGGATACTGCTTGCCCCCTCCGGAATGCCCCGATAAGGTCCGCCCTCCCATGGAAACCATCGACTTCCAGCGCGACCCCGCGCGTTACCTCCACTGGAAACTCTCCGTCGACGGCCCCGTCGCGAAGCTCGTGATGGACGTCCAGGAAGAGAAGCCGTGGCGGCCGGGCTACCCGCTCAAGCTCAACAGCTACGACCTCGGCGTCGACATCGAGCTGGCCGACGCGATCCAGCGCCTGCGCTTCGAGCAGCCGCAGGTGCGCGTGCTCGAGATCACCTCGACGCGCGACAAGATCTTCTGCGCCGGCGCCAACATCTACATGCTGCAGAGCTCGACGCACCCGTTCAAAGTGAACTTCTGCAAGTTCACCAACGAGACGCGCATCGGGCTCGAGGAGTACGCGCGCGAGTCGGGCGTTCGCACCGTCGCCGCGCTGAACGGGACGGCGTCGGGAGGCGGCTACGAGCTCGCCATCGCCTGCGACGAGATCCACCTGATCGACGACGGCAGTTCGGCGGTGAGCTTCCCGGAGACGCCGCTGCTCGCGGTGCTGCCCGGAACGGGCGGGCTCACGCGGCTGGTCGACAAGCGCAAGATCCGGCGCGACATCGCCGACGTCTTCTGCACCGTGGCCGAGGGATTTCGCGGCGGCAAGGCGCTGAAGAGCGGGCTGGTCGACTACGTCCACGCGCGCAGCCGCTTCGAGGCGAAGGTGGGGGAGCGGATCCAGCAGATCGTCGCCGCTGCGAACGCGGCGACGCCAGCCGCGAAGGCGGCTCCCTCTTTCCGCGACGGCCACGGCATCCGGCTCGAGCCGGTCACCTCCAAGGTCGACGGCGACACGCTGCGCTACGAGCACGTCATCGTGCAGGTCGACGCGAAGGCGCGCGTCGCGACGCTCACCGTCCACGCGCCGAAGGGCGATGAACCGAAGACGCCCGAGGAGCTCCTGAAGAAGGGGTGCCGCGCCTGGGCGATCCAGTGCGCCCGCGAGCTCGACGACGCGCTGCTGCAGCTGCGCTTCGCGTGCGACCAGATCGGCCTCGTCGTCCTGAAGACCGCGGGTGACGCGGCAAAGGTGCTCGCCGTCGACGCGATGCTCGTGCAGCACCAGGACCACTGGCTGGTGAAGGAGACGATCCTCCAGCTCGGGCGCGCGCTCCGCCGCCTCGACCTGACCGGCCGCAGCTTCTTCGCGGTGATCGAGCCGGGCAGCTGCTTCGCGGGGACGCTCTTCGAGCTCGCGCTCGCCGCCGACCGCAGCTACATGCTGAACGACCCGGAGAGGCCGGCGCACGTGCAGCTCTCCGAGGTCAACGGCGGCTCCTTCCCGATGAGCCATGGCTTGTCGCGTCTCAAGAGCCGCTTCCTCGCCGACCCGAAGAAGGCCGACGCCGCGCTCGCGGTCGGCGAGCCGATCGACGCCGAGCAGGCGCTCGAGCTCGGGCTCGTCACGTTCGCGCCCGACGACATCGACTGGGAGGACGAGCTGCGCGTCGCCGTCGAGGAGCGCGCGAGCATGTCGCCCGACGCGCTGACCGGCATGGAGGCGAGCCTGCGCTTCGCCGGTCCCGAATCGCTCGAGACCAAGATCTTCGGGCGCCTCTCGGCGTGGCAGAACTGGATCTTCACGCGGCCGAACGCGACGGGCGACGAGGGGGCGCTCTCGCTGTACGGCCGGCCCGAGCGTCCCGTCTTCGACTGGAGACGCACGTGATGCCCGAATTCGAACCCGGGGCGAAGCGCAACATGGCCGACGTCGACCGTTTCAGCAAGATTCCCAACAACGTCAACCTCACGGGCGACAAGCGTCTGCAGCGCGCGCTCGAGGCGTGGCAGCCGGCCTACCTCGAGTGGTGGAACGAGATGGGCCCGGCGCTGGCGCAGGACAAGGACGTCTGGCTGCGCACCGCGATCTCCGTCGACGCCGACGGCTGGGCGAACTTCGACTACGTGAAGATGCCGGAATACCGCTGGGGCATCTTCCTCGCGCACCCGATCGCCGACCGCAAGATCCACTTCGGCGACAACATCGGCAAGCCGGTCTTCCAGGAAGTGCCCGGCGAGTTCCGCAACATGCTGCGGCGCATCATCGTCACGCAGGCCGACACCGAGCCGGCGTCGGTCGAGCAGCAGCGGCAGCTCGCCAAGACGGCGCCGAGCCTGCTCGACATGCGCAACCTCTTCCAGGTGAACGTGGAGGAGGGGCGCCACCTCTGGGCGATGGTCTACCTGCTGCACGCGTTCTTCGGGAAGGACGGCCGTGAAGAGGCCGACGAGCTGCTGCGCCGCCGCGCCGGCGATCCCGACAAGCCGCGCATCCTCGGCGCGTTCAACCAGCCGTGCCACGACTGGGTGAGCTTCTTCGCCTTCACGATGTTCACCGACCGCGACGGCAAGTACCAGCTCGCGTCGCTCGCCGAGTCGGGCTTCGACCCGCTGGCGCGCACGTGCAAGTTCATGCTGACCGAGGAGGCGCACCACCTGAGCGTCGGCGAGACCGGGCTCATGCGCGTCGTGCGGCGCACCGCCGAGCTGATGCAGCAGAACCCCGGCAAGGACGTGCGCGCGCTCGACGGCGTCGACCTGCCGACGATCCAGAAGATCATCAACTTCTGGTACACGTACTCGCTCGACCTCTTCGGCGGCGAGATCAGCTCGAACACCGCCGACTTCTTCGCCGCGTCGCTGAAGGGCCGCTACCGCGAAGACCTGCGCGCCGAACACACGGCGATGGAGCAGGTGAAGCGGATCCCAGTGGTCGAGGACAGGAAGCTGGTCGAG
>DAINBU010000060.1:0-28146 GCA_036732755.1 Planctomycetota bacterium | reverse complement strand
AGATGAAGGAGCGTGTCGCGGCGCTGGTGGGAGGCGACGCGGCGAAGGAGGTGACGGTCGGGACCTTCCACGCCTTCTGCGCGAAGCTGCTGCGCATGCGCGGCGCCCCGGTCGGCGTGCCGCCGAACTTCGCGATCTGCGACTCGGCCGACCAGCAGTCGGCGCTCAAGGCGGCGCTGCGCGAGCTGCGCGTCGCCGAGGCGAAGCTCTCGCCCGGCACGCTGCAGGCGCGCATCTCGCTGGCGAAGAACCGCCTCCTGTCGCGCAATGACGCGCTGTCGCTCGCGAAGGATCCGGTCGACCACCTCGTCGTGCGCGCCTGGCAGAAGTACGACGAGCAGCTCGCGCGCTCGCGCACGCTCGACTTCGACGACCTGCTGCTGAAGACGCTCGCGCTGCTGCGCGAGCACGACGCGACGCGGCGCGAGCTCTCCGACCGCTTCCAGCACGTATTGGTCGACGAGTACCAGGACACCAACCGGCCGCAGTACGAGATCGTGCGCGAGCTCGCCGGCCGTCACAAGAACCTCGCCGTCGTCGGCGACGACGACCAGTCGATCTACGGCTGGCGCGGCGCCGACGTCACCAAGATCCTCCACTTCGAACGCGACTTCCCCGGCGCGAAGGTCGTCCGGCTGGAGACGAACTACCGCTCGACCGTCCCGATCCTCGACGCCGCCAACCGCGTGATCGTGAACAACCCCCATCGCCACGAGAAGACGCTGCGCTCGGCGCTCGGCGACGGCGACGCGGTGGTCTACAAGCGCGTCGACGACGAGCTCGCCGAGGCGGAGTACGTCGCGCGCGAGATCGCCGATCGCGTGCGCGCCAACCAGGCGCGCTGGCGCGACCACGCCGCGCTGGTGCGCACCGCGACGCAGCCGCGCGCGCTCGAGACGGCGCTGCGCGGCCGTTCGATCCCTTACGTGCTGGTCGGCGGCATGTCGTTCTTCGATCGAAAGGAAGTGCGCGACGTCCTCGCCTACCTGCGGCTCGTCGCCAATCCCGACGACGAGGTCTCGCTCCTGCGCGCGATCCACTGTCCGCCGCGCGGCGTGGGACAGGCGACGCTCGACAAAGCATTGGCGTTCGCCACCAGCGAAGGGATCACGGTCGGCCGCGCCTTCGACCGCGCCGACGCGATCGCGGGGCTGCAGGCGTCCGCCGTCCACGCGATGCAGACGTTCCGCGCGAGACTCCAGGCGTTCGGCGCGCAGGCGCCGGGGCGCGACCTCGCGACCTGGCTCCATCGATTGTTGAAGGAGGTCGACTACCGGGCCGAGGTCGACCGGACGTACCCCGACGCGAAGACGCGCGAGGAGCGCTGGCAGGGCGTCGAAGAGCTCGCGAACTTCGCCGAGAACCACGCCCGCCGCGCGGAGGCGCCGACGCTGCAGAGCTTCCTCGAGGCGGTGACGCTCTCGCAGGACGACGAGACGCAGGACGACGACGAGCACGGCAAGGACGCCGTGACCGTCATGACGCTCCACTCGGCGAAGGGGCTCGAGTTCCCGCGCGTCTACCTCGTCGGCGTCGAGGAGGGCATCCTCCCGCACGCGCGCGCCGTCGCCGAGAACTCGGTCGAGGAGGAGCGCCGTCTCATGTACGTCGGGATCACGCGCGCTCAACGTCACCTGACCGTCCTCTGCGTCCGCAGCCGCGCCCGCTACGGTCATCGTGGTGAGTGCATGCCGTCGCGCTTTCTCTACGAGATGCGCGGGGAGGCGCCGCCCAAGGGCTGGAAGGCGTGCGGGGCATGACGGCGATCTCGCGCGATTCCGGGCCACGCAGCCTGGCGTTCGCGTAATCTGGCGGGGTGACCTCCACCTCCAAATCCACCGCACCCGTACCCGCACCCACCCGCGACCCGCTCCCCGCCACCTTCCTCCGGCGAGCTCTCGCCTACGCGCGCGCCACCGGCGTCCGCTTCGAGCCGACGCTGCGCCATGCGGGCTGGGATCAGCTCGGGCTGCCCGATCTGCGCGGGTTCACGCCGCATCGGCGGGCGGTGCGGCTGTTCGCGGGCGCGGCCGCGGAATTCCCGCGGGCGGCCGACACGCCGATGGACGATCTCGCGACCGCCGAGCTCTGGCTGCTGCACGATCTGCTGCACGTGGTCTGGTACGACTTCGCGACGCTCGCCTTCGGGCGCAAGGCGTGGAGCAAGCGGGACTTCTTCCTCGAGCAGCACCTCGCGAGCGAGGCGTTCGCGGTGCTCCTGCTCGACTACCACGTGCTGTCGGCGACGAAGCACCACGGACTCGCGGTCGACGTGTCCGAGGCCGAATGGTCGGGGCTGCGCGAGGAGGTGCCGGCGCTGCCGGAGGTGCGCTCGTTCGCGCTCGGCCGCGAGCTCGTCGAGCTCTACCTGACCGGCACGAGCCGCCTCTTCAAGGACGACCTCGGCGGCAAGGACGCGCCGCCCGCCGACGTCGCGACCCGCATCGCGCGCTGGCGCGACCACGAGGTGAGCTACTCCGACAAGCAGCGCTGGTACGTCTTCCAGTGGTGGGACGACCTGCAGGCGACCCAGCCGATCGACCGCCGCGCCGTCGTCGCGAACTCCCTCGTGAGCGAGCTGCTCTGGCTCGCGGTCCGCCTCTTCACGGTCGACCCGGAGCCGGTGTTCGAGCAGCACGTCGCGCGCGCGAAGAAGCAGCTCGACGGCGGCGAGTCCTACTTCGCAAAGCAACCGAAGTACGCGGCGCCGCCGGTCGAGCCCGACTTCCGCTTCACGGACGTCGCCGCGCTGCCGATCGAGGAGGTCGTCGCCGCGGTGCGCGCCGCCGAGCTCCCGGCCGCGCGCCACCTCTTCCTGTTCTGGCAGCTGCTCGCCCTCGAGCCGCCCGATTCGCTGAAGCCCACCGAGCGCGCCGCCGTCACCCGCCTCGCGAAGAGCGCGCAGACGCCGAAGGTCGACCCGCGCGCCTGGAACGACGTGCGCGAGCTCTGCGAGCGCCGCCTGACGCGCGCGCACTGGAAGGCCAATCCGGGCCTGCGCTCGGCTTTCTTCCTGCCGTAGCCCCGCCGCGAGCGAGTCCTCGTGACGCGGACCCGCCGTTCCGGTTGACGACGCGAACCGGACGGCCGATGCTCCGTTGCGACCCCAATTCCAGTCGCGGCGACCCCGATCCGGACGTGCACGTCGCCGAACGGCCCACCACGAGGGAAGCGTCCGCCCCATGTCGAATCCCGTCTTGTCGGGAATCCGCCGCGTCGTTCGGGCGGCGGTGATCCCGATGCTCCTCTCGTCCGAGCTGTACGCCGCGCGCGCGCAGGAGCCGCCGGCGGGCGACCCGCCGAAGAAGCAGGAGAAGGTCCTCGACGTCCCTCCGGTGCACGTCTCGGCGCCTCACGAGGACGCCTTCGGCACGGGCGCGATCTGGACGGAGAACGTCACCGAACGCGCGTTCCGGCTCGAGCAGCAGGTGCGCGTGCTGCCGGACGCGATCAAGGAGCTGCCCGGCGTCGAGATGCAGCGCACGGGCAGCGGGCAGTCGTCGCCGTTCGTGCGCGGTTGGACCGGTTTTCGGACGCTCTACGTGTTGGACGGCTTTCGCTTCAACCATTCGGCGTGGCGCGAGGGTCCCAACCAGTACTTCTCGACGATCGACACCTACCTGATCGACCACATCGACGTCCGCTACGGCTCAGGCAGCGTGCGCTACGGCTCGGACGCGGTGGGCGGGACGGTCGTGATGGAGTCCGCGCGGGCGGGGGCGCCGATCGCGGGCGATGAGTTCGGCGGCACGTTCGAGACGCGCTTCGCCAGCGCGGAGCAGAGCTCGACGCAGCACCTCGACGTCGGCGGCAGCCTGCCGGAGGGCATCGCGTACCGGGTCGGCGGCACCTGGGCGAACTACGGGGACCTCGACGGCGGACGCCACGTCGGCGAACAGGAGGGGACCGGGTACGACGTGGCGGCGGCCGACACGAAGCTCTCCTGGCGCATCGCCGACCACAGCGAATTCGTCGTCGCCTACCAGCGCAGTCGCACCTTCGATGCGCCGCGCACCCACGCGACCGTCGACGGGATCTCCTGGCACGGGACGACGATCGGGACGGACCTGCGGCGGGACTTCGACCAGTCTCGGGACTTCACGTACGGTCGCCTCGACTGGCGGGAAGGAGGACTCTTCGACCGCGTCCGCGCCGGTCTCGGGTACCACGCGCAGGGGGAGAACGAGGTCCGAGTGCGCGGCAACGGTCTGCGGACGGACCAGGGTTTCAACGTCGGCACGCTCGGCGGATTCCTCAACTTCGAGGGCGACACTCCGGCGGGCCGCATGCTCTTCGGCGCCGACTCCTTCCACGACGTCGTCAACAGCTTCCAGCGGAACTACGACGCGAACGGCGTGCTGACGTCCTACGGGATCCAGGGGCCGGTCGCCGACGACGCGACCTACGACGCGAGCGGCGCCTTCCTCGAGGACGAGATCGACCTCGGGTCACGACTCACGCTCACCGTCGGCGGTCGCGCCGAGTTCTCCCGCGCCGCCGCCGACAAGGTGCGCGATCCGGTGACCGGCAACCAGATCGGCCTCGAGCAGGACTGGTGGTCGTGGGCGGCGGACGTGCGCGCCCGCAAGGACTGGAGCGACGACTTCGGGACGTGGCTCGCCTGCTCCCGCGCGATCCGCGTCCCGAACCTTTCCGACCTCACCCGTTTCGACATCGCCCTCTCGGGCGAGATCGAGACGCCCTCTCCCGACCTCGAGCCGGAGAAGTTCACGACGGTGGAATTCGGCGTCGAGGGACGCTCCGGCGAGCTCGAGACCCGCGCCGCGACGTACGTCACCTTCATCGACGACATGATCGTCCGCTTCCCGACCGGCAACGTGGTCGCCGGCGCCAACGAGATCCAGAAGGCGAACGTGGGCGACGGCCGCATGCAGGGCGTCGACGTCGGGGTGCTCTACCATCTCGACTCCGCGTGGTCGGTCGGCGCCGACGCCTCCTACGTGTCCGGCCGTGTCGACACCTTCCTGTCGCCGGGCGTGAAGGAAAAGGAGCCACTGAGCAAGCTCCCCCCGATCCACGGCGGCGTCCGCCTGCGCTGGGACGACCCCGCATCGACGTTCTGGGTCGAGGGCGTGTGCGCCTGGTCCGACGACCAGTCGCGGCTCAGTCCGCTCGACGAGCTCGACACGCAGCGCATCCCGCCGGACGGGACGCCCGGCTTCTTCGTGGCCGGCATCCGCGCCGGCGTGACGCCGATGGCGCGGCTCGACATCGTCGCCGCCGTCGAGAACGTCACCAACCGCGACTACCGCCTGCACGGCTCGGGCATCAACGAACCGGGGACGAACGCCGTCATCACGGTCCGCTACCGCTTCTGACCCGGTTCGCCGGAGGTCCGGGTTAGCCTCCGGCGCATGGAGCCGACGGCCTCCGACTACTTCGGCGCGATGGTGCGCGACTACGACTCGCTCATCCGGCGGGCGGTGCCGCGTTACGACGAGCTGCTCGAGCGGCTCGCCTTCTATCTGCCGCCGCTCGCGCCGGGGCGGCGGCGTGTCCTCGAGCTCGGCTGCGGGACGGGCAACTGGACGCTCCTCCTCGCTGCGCAGGGGAAGAGCCACTGGCCCGACCTCGAGCTCACGCTGGTCGACGCGTCGCAGGAGATGCTCGACGTGACGCGGGCGCGGCTCGCGGCGGCGGGACGGAGCGGCGACGCGTTCGTGTGCGCGCGTTTCGAGGAGCTCGCCTTCGCGCCGGACTCCTTCGACCTCGTGACGTCGTGCATCAGCGTCCACCACGTGGCCGACAAGCGCGCCCTCTTCACGCGGCTGCTCCCGCAGCTCGCGCCCGGCGGCGAGGTGCTGCTCGGCGACCAGATGCGCGGCGGGACGGAGCGGGCGCACGCGCTCAACTGGCAGCGCTGGCTCGCCTGGTGCCGCGCCCACTGCAGCGAGGCGGAGGCGCTGAGCCTGGTCGACCACGCCTACGCGCACGACCACTACGAGTCGGTCGCCGACCACTTCGCGGCGCTCGCGGCCGCGGGCTACGCCGAGCTCGACTGCGTCTGGCGCAACTGGATGTGGGGGATCGTCACGGCGCGCCGGCCCGACGCGCCCGCCGCGTGACGCGGGTGCTCGCCGCCGTTCACTCCGGCTTTTTCGCGTTGGTCCGGAACGGCCGGGTGAGGTTCTCGAGCAGGTGGTCGAAGTTCCAGATCACGACGTTCAAGTCGGTCGCGAAGCCGCTGACGAGCCCGCCCGCCGCGCCCATGATCGAGAGCGTGACGAAGCGCAGCGGGATCAGGATCGGCGCCGTGGCGAAGAGGAGCGGCGGCGGGATCTGCGCGTAGTCCTCCGAGTCGTCGTGCGGCGCCGCGAGGCTCGCCGACATCTCGTCGATGGGATAGGTGAACGTGCAGACGACCGGCTTCACGACCGTGCAGCCGCAAGCGAGCGCCACGACGCACGCGATCCCCGCCGCGGCCGCCCTCCGCATCGATCGAACGCCCATGGTTCCGATCCTCGCTACCGCGCGCCGCCGGCGCGTCACTTCGCCGACTTGATCCGCTGCAGCTTCGACACGCGCCCGACGACGTTCCAGTCCATGACGTAGAGGTTGCCGTCGTGGTCCCAGGTGCCGCCGTGCGGCGCGGTGAACTGCCCGTCCTTCCACTTCTCGACGGGGACGCCGTAGTTGCCGCGCAGCCCGGGGTCCTCGTTGTCGCCGAGGTGGGTCACGAGCTTCATCTCCTTGTCGAAGATCGTGACGCGGCCCTGCAGGTCGGGGATCACGACGTCGCCGTCGCCGTTCACGACGTTGGGGACGCACGGCAGACGCAGCTCTTTGTCGTAGACCTTGACCGGTTCGCCGGCGAGCGTGAAGTGCTGCAGGCGGCTGCTGTGGCGGTCGGCGATCAAGAGCAGCGGCTTCTCGCCACGCCCGTCGACGCACAGTCCGTGGCACGTCTGGAACTTGCCGACCTCGGTCCCGGACCCGCCGAAGCTCTTCACGTACTTGCCCGCCTTGTCGTAGAGATGCAGCCACGACGTGCCGTAGCCGTCGGCCACGACGAAGCCGCCGTCGGGCAGCGCCGCGATGCCGGTCGGGCTGTAGCCGTTGGGATCCTGGTAGATCCCCGACTCCTTCGGATACCCGATCTCCCACACGAGCTTGCCGTCGAGCGTGAGCTTCACCGCCGTCTTGCGGCCGAGCGCCGCCGCGTAGATGAACTCCGCGTCGCCCTCCTTCTGGATGCAGAGCCCGTGCAGGTGCTCGCCCGGCTGCTTGCCCCATTCGGGCTGCGCCTTCTCCCACGTGCCGAGGCACTTGCCGTCGGGCGCGAAGATCAGGAGGACCTTGTCGTTGTTGGTGGCGCAGTAGACGTTGTTCTTCGCATCGACGACGATCCCGCCGTGCGTGGGCCCGAGCTGCGTCATCCCGGCCGGCAGCTTCGCCCAGTCGTGCACCCACTCGTAGACGTGGCGGCCGCTGCCCAGCCGCGTCGGGCTCGGCGCGTCGGGGACGATCGCGCCCGCCTTCTTCGCCGGCTCCTGCGCGAACGCGGCGGGAGCGAGCGCGGTCGACGCGACGGCGAGCGCCGCGCCGAGCAAGACCCACGGCGAATGGCGGCGCATACGCGGATCGGGACGCGGATCGGGACGGGCCATCGCGAGTCTCCAGGATTCCCGGCGCTTCAGCGGATCCCGTTCCGGACCCGGTTCGATTCGAGCAGCCGGGCCGCGTCGCGCGCGGAGGGCGTCGCAGGATAGCGAGCGACCACGGCCTCGAGATCGCGCCGCGCCGCGTCCACGTGGCCGCGCGCGAGCCCGAGCCGTCCGCGCAGGAGCAGTGTTCGCGCTTCGTCCGGGAGCGACGCGAGGAGGCGCTCCGCCGCCGCGGTCGCGCCGAGGTCGAGGACGATCTCGGCGCGCACGAGCGCGGGCGTCTCCGCGTCGCGCAGGGCGTCCGCGCGCGCGCGCACGCGCAAGAGAAAGGCGATCAGCTCCGCCGTCGTCGCGAAGCCGTCGAGCTCGGCGACGATCGCGCCGTCCGCGTCGGTCACGAGCGTCGCGAGCGCGACCCCCGGCTCGAGCGGCGGCGCGACGCGCGTCCCCTCGCTCGCCGCGTCGAGCCGCGCGTGCACGAAGCCGTCGCGCGCCGCGCGCGCGAGCTCCGGGTCGGCGACCGTCTCGCGGTCCATCTGTGCGCCGAGCGGCCGGTCGGCGCGCCGGACGTGGACGACGACCCAGCTCGACTGCGCCCGCGCCTCGGCATACGCCGCGTCGAGGCTCGCCGCGAAGGCGAGCGGCCGCGGCCGCGCGAGCCACGCCGACGCCGTGACGCCGGCGACGAGCAGCAGCAGTCCGACGATCCGCAGCCTCATCGGCGCGGATCGTAGCGGCGCGGCGAAAGGCTCAGCGGGCCGCAGCGAGCGCCACGACCCACGTCGGCTCCCGTGCCGACGCGACCTCGACCGCCGCGAGCGGGGCCGCGTTCGGGTCGGCCGACGGCAGCGCGAGCCGCAGCAGCAAGCCTTCGAGAAAGCGGCGGTAGCTCGCGTCCATCCCCTTGTCGCGGCCGCTCAGGCTCGCGGACGGGAACGACACCACGAGGTGCTTCGCGCGCAGCGTCCGCAGCAGTTGCAGTGAGGCGTCGGTGCGCTGGCGTTCGAGGGTCGGGAGCAGCTTCATCAAGAAAGCGACGTCGGCGGGGGCGCGCAGCGCGTCGCGCGCGGAGGACTCTTCCGCGTCGTCGTCGCGCTCTCCTGCGCCATCGTCGGTCTCATCCGGGAGCAGATCGAACGCAGCCGCGCTGCCGCGCTGCCGCATCGCCCGCAGGAGCGTCGCGATCGGCGCGACGATGCGCGAATCGACGTCGAGCGCGACGTACTCGCAGTCGCGCGCGAGACCCATCCAGGGCAGCGCGAACGGATGGAGCCCGCAGCCGAGGTCGACGACGCGCCGGGGCGGGCCGGTCACCTTCCAGATCTGCCCGTAGAAGTTGACGTCGGGCTCGGAGCGCTCGCGCGTCGAGGCGTGGCGCTTCAAGACCTCGCGGCAGGTCGCGCGCAGCGTCGCCTCGTCGGGCGCCGGCGGCAGCACGGCGACGAGCTTCTCGACCCGCTCGAGCTCGGGCGGCGCGAGGAACGCCGCGTAGAGCTGGTGGAGGCGGCGCTTCGCACGCTTCACCACCTCGTCCTGCCCGCCGCCGCCGCGCAGCGATCGACGCGCGACGCGCCGCAGCAGCTCCGGCGCGAGCGAGCGGTACTTCCGGCTCGCGGCGAGCGCCGCGACCACGTCGTCGAGCTCGCTCACGCCGCCGGCGCCCCGCGCAGCTCCCGCATCAGCTGCATGAAGAAGGAGAGGTTGTGGAGCGTCGCGAGCCGCAGCCCGAGCGGATCCTCGACCGTGCGTAGATGGTGGAGGTAGGCGCGCGAGTGCTTCGCGCAGGTCGGACAGGTGCAGCCCGCCTCGAGCGGCTCCTCGGCGACCGCGTGCTTCTCGTCGTCGAGATAGACGTAATCCCACCAGCGCGGGTCGTTGGTCGGCGCCGTCGGTAGTCCGGTGCGCACGTAGATGCGGCCGTGACGCGCGTCGCGCGTCGGCAGGACGCAGTCGAACAGCGAATACCCCATGCGCGCGGCGGCGACGACGTTCTCCGGCTTGCCGATGCCGAGGCCCCAGAGCGGCACGTCCTTCGGCGCGAGCTCGGCCACGAGCGCGACGCCGTCGACGAGCCCGCCGTCCGTCCGCACCGGCCAGCCGCCGAACGCGTAGCCGTTGAAGCCGATCTCGAAGAGCGCCTCGGCGCAGCGCTTCCGCAGCTCGCGATCCTCGCCGCCCTGGACCACCGCGAGCAGCGGCGCGGAGCGGCCGCTCTGCTGCGCGATGCGGTCGCGCTCCTCTTTGCACGCCGTGGCCCAGCGGATCGTGTGGTCGACGCTCGCGAGTTGTTCATCCCGCGGTGCTTCCGGACGCGTGCAGTGGTCGAGGCAGACCTGCAGGTCCGCTCCCAGCCGCGCCTGCCACTGGATGCACTTCTCCGGCGTGAGCAACTCGCCGTCGCCGCCCTTCTTCCGCCAGCGCAGCCCCTTGTTGGTGGCGGAGCCCTCGACCTGTCCGCTTTCGATCAGCGACAGGATCTGGAAGCCGCCGCTGTCGGAGAGCACCGGCCCGTCGAACCCCATGAACTCGTGGATCCCGCCGAGCTTCTCGACCGCGCGCGTGCCGGGCTCCTGCGCCAGGTGGAACGCGTTGACGCAGAGCGCCTCGACGCCGACGCCCGCGAGGTCGCGCGCGTCCACCGTGCGCACCACCCCTTTGGTCGCGTCGGGCAGGAACGCCGGCAGCGCGAGCTTGCCGTGTGCGGTGTCGAGGACGCGCGCGGTCGTCATGTCGAAAGGAGGGGGTCGTGGGCCCGCGCGAGGTCGATCTCGAGCAGCAGCGAGATCCGCGGCCGGGTCCCGACGTGCCGGACGACGTGCAGGTCCGCGGAGTCGAACACGAAGCAGCGCGCGAGCTCCCAGGACCGGACCTGTTCGCCGATCTGCATGGTGCAGCCCGGATCGCACCGCACCCCCATGTGCACGCGCACGGTGCGGACGAGCTGTTCATCGGAGTGGGGGAAGACGATCGTCTGCGGTCCGATCCACGTGAAGCCGGCGCCCACGAGTCCCGGCACGCGCCTCACGAGCTCGCGCGTGCGCCGGAACCGGCCGCGCCGTTCGACGTCGACGAGGTGCGGACGCGAGACGTGGTCGGGCCGGAAGTAGTACATGCCGAGCACGCGCCACACGCCCGAATAGGCGGCTGCGTCGCCCCAGTCGACGAACTCACCGTCGTCGCATTCCGCGAGCTCCGCCGCGATGACGTCGAAGTTCGATTCGAGGAGCGCGGCCGCGGGGAACGACGCCGGATCGAGGAATCCCCGGGTCTCCCGCGTCGACATCCCATTGGCTCCAGCGACCGAACTCGGCGGCGTATCCTAGCCGCGTCGCTCGCGGCAGGAGTTGTTCGATGGTCGAGCCGGCCTACTCCGTGCGCTCCTATGAAGCGGGCGACGAGCGCGGCATCGTCCAACTGTTCAATGAAGTCTTCGACGGCGAGCGCACCGGGCGGCGGACCCTCGAGCAATGGCGGTGGCTCTTCGCCTCGCATCCGCGCGATCAGCAGGTGGCCGTCGGCGTCGCGTCGGACGGGCGGATCATCTCGCACTACGGCGCGATCCCGCTCCGCGTGCAGGTCGGCGACGCGATCCACGTGGCGGCGCAGATCGTGGACTCGATGGTCCATCCCGGCTGGCGGCGCGGGCTGCAGAAGGAGGGGCCGTTCCTGCGCACCGCGCGCCACTTCTTCGAGCTCTGGTCGAGCATGCCGCGCAACGCGATCCACTACGGCTTCCCGAACCGGGCCGCGTATGCGATCGGCCGCCGCTTCCTCCGCTACACGCCGTTCGTCGAGCCCGTGCCGGTGCTCTACCGCAACTTCTTCGAGGACCTGGACGACGACGCGGTGGGGCGGCGCCACACGGGCGCGCTCGAGGTCGTCGAGGTCGCGCGCTTCGGGAGCGAGATGGACGAGCTCTGGAACCGCGTCCGGAGCGACTACCCGCTGGCGCTCGTGCGCGACGCCGAGTACCTGCGCTGGCGCTACGACGAATGCGCGTGGCTCCCGTACCGCCGTTTCCTTCTGCGTGAGCCCGATCGTGGCCGGTTGCGCGGCTACTTCGTGACGCGTCCGTGGTGGCAGGGCCTTCCGATCTTCGCGGTGACCGACTTCCTCGCCGCGCCCGACGACGAGGCCGCGCTCGCGGTCGCGCTGCGAAGCGCGACCCAGCAAGCGCGGGACGTCGGTCAGGCGCGCATCGAAGCGTGGCTTCCCGAGCGCCATCCGACGTTCCGCCACGCGCTCGCCGCCGGCTTCCGGACCGAGCCCGGGTTCAACGTCCTGTGCATGAACCTCTTCGTCGAGTCGCCGACGCGCGAGGAGGCGCTGCAGCGCTGCTACTACACGATCGGCGACAGCGACGTCTGGTGAGCGCCGCGCGCCTACTTCTTCACCGCCGCGATCGGCTCGAAGCTGACGTCGTCGAACTCCGTCAGGCTGTCGGACTTGGTCCAGAGACCGGCGCGGCCGCGCAGGAAGTAGGAGTCGTACGCGGTCACGGTGAACTTGCCGTCGAGCGTGGCGGTGAGCTTGCTGCCCTCGGCCCGGAACTCGAGCGTGTGCCAGACGTCGTCGTCGCTCGCGCCCTTGATCACGCCGTCGGGCAGCGTGCGGCGCAGGCCGTTGGCGACGCGGAAGATGCGCAGGTCGCCTTCGGCGGCGTTGGCGCGCGCGACGTAGTAGTTGCCGGGATCGACGTAGCGCAGGATCACGCCGCCCGCCTTGTCGACCTCGCCGCCGGTGTAGCGGAAGCGGCAGCGGCCGACGACGTTTCCGTAGTCGACGCCGCTCGCGAGCGCGATCGGGAAGCGGATCCCGGTCGGGTCGGCGGAATCCTGGCGCAGCACGCGCGCCGCGTCGGGCCCGGCGACGATCCAGGACGGCGGCGCGCCGTGGCCGCCGAGCGCGAAGTCGAAGAGCGCCGGCGGCTCTCCCGGCTTCATCGCCTCGAAGTCGGCCGCGAACGACGCCGTCGACGGCGCGGGCCGCGGCGGCAGGTCGGGGAATTGTTCGTCCTCGTCTTCGTCCTCCTCGGGCCGCTTCCCGATCGTGCACGGGAACGTCAGCTCCTTGCCCTCGCGCACGACCTTGAGCGTCACGACCGTCCCCGGCCTGCGGCTGCGGATCGCCTTCCCGAGCTCCGGCTTCGTCACCGCCTCGCCGTCGAACGCGAGCAGGAGGTCGCCGACCTTGATTCCCGCCCGCTTCGCACCGGTCAGCCCGTAGACGGCGATGATCCGGATCTTTCCGTCGACGACGTCCGAGTCGATCCCGAGGTAGGGCAGGGGCATCGCCTCGTCGAGCGTGAGCCTCGCCTCGAGGTGGGCGCGCGCGGCCGCGGCGTCGATGCGCGCGTCCATCTTCTGCAGCAGGTCGCGGCGCACGAGGGCGGGGTCGACGAAGTCGCCGGGCGGCGGGGTCGAGGAGCCGGCGGCGAGAAGGGCGAGCGGCAGCGCGAGCAGGGATCCGCGAGCGACATGCGAGCGAACCATGGCAGGAGCCTCCTTCCTGGAGCGACGGGCCAGGCGGGAACCGAGAGTATCGGGCGATCGTGACAGGTTCCGGACGGCCGCCGCCATTGCACGGCTCGCGCGGGCGCCGTTGAATGGCGGGGCGACGCGCCGCGCGTCTGCGGCGGTCGCCCGGTCCATGCATGTAGTGGAAGAGGGAGACCGCCATGTCGTTCGTCGCGCGCTTCGCCGTCACGTCCCTGTTTGCTGCCGCGCTCGCCGCGCCGCGCTCGCCGGCACAGGCGCCGGCGCAATTGCCGGCTCCGGCGCATGCGCAGGCGCTCGCGCCCGACCCGGCGCTCACCTTCGGGCAGCTCGACAACGGGCTCCGCTACGTGATCCGCCGCCACTCCATCCCGGAAGGGCGCGCCGTGCTGTGGATCCACATGCACACCGGCTCGCTCAACGAGACCGACCGCCAGCGCGGCCTCGCGCACTACTTCGAGCACGTCGCCTTCAACGGCTCGGAGAACTTCAAGCCCGGCTCGCTCATCCCCTTCTTCGAGTCGATGGGGATGACGTTCGGCCGCGACCAGAACGCCTTCACCAACTTCGACCAGACGACGTTCCAGCTGAGCCTCCCGAGGGCCGACGGCGACACGCTCGGCAAGGGGATGCTCTTCTTCGCCGACGTGGTCGGCCGCCTCTCGCTGCTGCCGTCGGAGATCGACGCGGAGCGGCAGATCATCCAGGAGGAGCGCCGCCGCGGCCTCGGCTCGCGCCAGCGGATCGGCGACTACGTGCAGGAGCGCCTGACGCCGGGCTCGCTCTACGGCTTCCGCGACCCGATCGGCACCGAGCAGACGATCGACGGCGTCGGCCCCGCCGACTTCAAGGACTACTACGGCAAGTGGTACGGCGCGTCGAACGCGACGCTGCTCGTCGTCGCCGACGCCGACCCGGCCGACGTCGCGAAGCAGATCGCGGCGAAGTTCGGCGAGCTTCCGAAGAAGCCGCGCCCGAACCCGCAGGACGTCAAGGTCAAGGCGTACGACAAGGACTTCGCGATCGTCGCCACCGATCCCGAGCTGCGCAGCGAGAACCTCCGCATCGTCCACGTCGAGCCGGCGCACGCGCCGACGACCACCGAGCCGCAGTTCCGCGACGACCTCGTCATGCGGCTCGGCACGTCCGCGATGAACCAGCGCCTGAGCGACAAGGCGAAGGGCGGCCAGACGGCGTGGCTCAACGCCCGCGTCTCCACGGGCGACGACATGGGGGTGCTCCACACCGCCGAGACGTCGGCGACCGCCCGGCCCGGCCGCTGGGCGGCGGCGCTGGCCGAGATCGCGCTCGACCTGCAGCGCGCGCGCGCCTTCGGCTTCACCGCCCACGAAGTCGACGACGTGAAGAAGGAGATCCTGTCGGGCGCAAAGCGGGCCGTCGAGACGGAGGCGACGCAGCCGATGTCGTCCTTCATCCAGCGGATGAACGGCGCGGTCGCCTCGGGCGACACGCCGCTCTCGCCGCAGCAGCGCCTCGACCTGCTGACCAAGCACCTCGCGGCGATCAAGCTCGAGGAGGTGAACGGCCGCTTCGCCGCCGAGTTCGACCCGGCGCGCCACGTCTGCTTCGTCGCGACGCTGCCGGCCGGCAACGGCGTGCCGAGCGAGGCGCAGCTGCTCGAGCTCGGCACGAAGGCGCTGGCCGTCAAACCGGAGAAGGAGGCCGAGAGGGCCCACGCGACGGCGCTGATGAGCGAGCTCCCCAAGCCGGGCAAGGTGGCCGAGGGGGCGCTGCACGAGGCGACGAAGGTCTGGAGCGGCGCGCTCGCGAACGGCATCGACGTCCGCTTCCGCTTCATGGACGAGCGCAAGGACGACGTCTCCATCCGCATCGCGCTGATCGGCGGCGAGATGCTGGAGACCGCCGAGAACCGCGGCGTCACGACGGCGGCGCAGCTCGCGTGGTCGCGGCCGGCGACGAAGCACCTCACGTCGACCGACATCCGCGAGCTGATGGTCGGCAAGGAAGTGCGCGTCGGCGGCGGCTTCGGCGGCGGGGGCGGGCGCGGCGGAGGACGCGGCGGTCGCGGCGGCGGCGGCGGCTCGGGCGACGCGATCTCGCTCTCGATCTCGGGCAGCCCGGCCGACCTCGAGGCCGGCTTCCAGCTCGCCTACCTGCTGCTGACCGAGCCGCGGATCGAGCCGCCGTCGTTCAGCGACTACCAGACGACGACGAAGCAGTTCCTCGAGGAGGCGCTGAAGAACCCCTCCGCGCTCGGCGGCCGCCTGGTCGCCTCGGTCACCTATCCGGCGAGCGACGCGCGCCTGCAGCCGCTCAGTGCGGAGCAGATCGACCGCCTCACGCTCGACGCCGCGCAGGCGTGGCTCGAGAAGCTGCTGCGCGAGTCGCCGATCGAGGTGTCGATCGTCGGCGACATCCCGCAGGAGAAGATCCTCGACCTGTGCTCGAAGTATCTCGGCGCCCTGCCGGCGCGCGCCCGCGTGAAGCCCGACTTCGCAGCAGCGCAGCGCAAGGTCGAGCGCCCGAAGGGAGAACGGACGGCGAGCCGCGTCATCGAGACGCCGACCAAGCAGGCGTACGTCTACAGCGGCTTCTACGGCGCGAACGAGGCGGATCGCGACGACGTCCGCGCGCTCGGCCTCGCCGCGCGCATCCTCTCGATGCGCATGACGACGGAGGTGCGCGAGAAGGAGCAGCTGGTCTACAGCATCGGCGCGGGCTCGCGCGCCGCGCTCGCCTACCCCGGCTTCGGGACCTTCTCCGCGAGCGCCCCGACCGACCCGTCGAAGGTCGACGCGCTGGTCGCCAAGCTCGCCTCGATGTACGCGAGCTTCGCGAAGGACGGCCCGACCGACGACGAGGTGGCCGTCGCCAAGAAGCAGTACGCGACCACCTGGAGCGAGCAGATCAAGGAGCCGGGCTTCTGGAGCGGCCAGATCTCCCAGATGACGTTCCGCGGCGCGCGCCTCGACGACGTCATGGCCGAGCCGGCGAAGGTCGAGGCACTGACGGCGAAGCAGGTGAAGGAGGTCTTCGCGAAGTACTGGGGCGACGGCAAGCAGAACTCGATCGTCGTCACCGTGAAGCCGAAGGAGGCCGCCGGCGACGCGAAGCCCGAGAAGGCCGACAAGCCCGCGAAGCCCGAGAAGCCGCAGAATCAGTGATCGCAGCGACGCGCGCCGCCGACCCCTGAGCCGCGGCGGCGCGCGCCGTCGGACTCGTGAGTGACGGCGGCGATCACGCCGCAATCAGCGCCCGAGCCTTATCGGTACCTCGACGCCTCGTGACTTTGCAGTCAGGCGGCGACCGTCGCGATCGCCGTCCGGCAGTCAGCGACGAAGTCCTGGAACGAACCGAGTCGGCTCAATCGATCTACGCTGATCGCCTCGGCGATTCGCCTGCGCAATGAAGCGGGCGCAACTCTCGATGAGCCTCGTGTCGTAGTGGCCGTGGATTGCGACAGCCATTCGTCGAGCAGCGCCTTTGCCCGAGTCCTTCCGAGGCCCTCCGGCGCTGGCGGAGTCTGGATCTTGACCTCGAGGACGCGACTGGCCGCCACCTCGTCAGCGAGGAGCCAGCTCTCGAATTCGGGAATTGGAACGGCGATGACGCGCGGCCTCGACAGGTCCGCCGTCCATTCCATGAGCTGCCGCTTTCGTTTCTTGTCGCCGTCCTGGTCGACGAAAACGATCGCGATGTGCGGCGCGCGCTTCGGGTCCGGCCACGTGAGGATCCGGCGCAAGACGATCTTGCTGATGAGATCGTTCCCTCGGACGTGCCTGGCATTCGTTCGCAGAGGCGAGAGATATGCGACGTCGTGAACCGTGGGCTCGCTCGCAGCCTTCAACGCGGTCCGCGCGATGGAATGGGCCGCACCCAGATGTTCTTCGGCGAGCTCGGCACCCGGTGCCGGAAGCTCCGTCCACTCGCCGCCCAGCTCGCCAAATCCCTCGGCGTAGAGCGTGATCCGAAGCTTCACGTCAGTTGCCCGGAACGCCGCCGAGACCTCCCGAGAGCCACATGCTGCCAAGCGAATCCTGGTACTCGTGGTACGCCTTGCGCCAGTCGTTCGAGTCGGGCGGCGCCTTCTCGATCACGACGGAGCCGTCCTTCGCGTCGCGCGAGAAGAAGCGGACCTCGTTCGGCTCCACGAAGTTGAGCAGCTCAGCCGAATGGGTCGCGAGCATCACCTGGATCGGCTTGCCGCCGAATTGGCCGGTCGTGAGTCCGCGCAGCAACTCGATCAGCTTGCCGAGGAGGAACGGATGCAGCCCGCGTTCCGGCTCTTCGATCGCGATGAAATCGGCGGGAGACTCCTGGAAGCGAAGCAGCAGGTACGCGAACGCGAGCATGGTTCCGTCCGAAACCTCGTTGGGCTCGTACCAGACCCCGCTCTTCCACCGATCCTCGAATCGGATTCGTCTCTCTCCTGCCGACAGGGGCCGGACGTCCACGTCGCTGAAGTGCGGTACGAACTGCGCGAAGAGTTTCGAGAATTCCTCTTGCCGCTTCCTTCCGATGGTGTCGAAGACATTGGTGCAATTGCTGCCGTCAGTGGCGACTCGTTGAGCCTGCTCGGAGGTGTTCGGACGGCGAATCGCCTCCGTCGAGAATGTGTGAGCCTGCCCATCGACGGCGGGCGGAAAGACCGTCCGTACTCGACTTGCGCGGAGCGTCTCACTTCGAATCACGTCACCGTGGTGGAATTGGAGTTGAACGGTCAGTGATGTGTCGTGTTGCCAAACGTGATGTGGAAAGTCCACGGTGCTGGCGAGCAACGCCTGCATCAGCGTGCTCTTGCCCGACCCGTTCGGACCAACGAGGACGGTGAACGGCTCGAGTTCGACGTCGACATCGCGAAGGCAGCGGTAGTTCTTGATCTTGACTCGTGTGAGCATGGTCATGGAATCTACCGACTCCTCTGACCGGCAACCCCGCGCGGAGGCTACCGTCCCAGCTTCTTCAGCACGTCGTCGGCGATGCCGAGCATCTCGGTCAGCGCCTGCGGCGTGTGGTCGCCGAAGTGGCCGACGCGGAAGCACTTGCCCTTGAGCTTGCCGTACCCGTGGCTGAGCTCGTGGCCGCGCTCGAGCATCTGCGCGATGAACGCGTTCATGTCGACGCCGCCGTTGTTGCAGTTGGCGGTGGTGGGCGAGCGGTACTTCGGATCGACGAAGCTCGTGAAACCCTTCGTTTCGGCCCACCGGTGGAACTGCGCGGCCATCTTCTCGTGGCGCGCGAAACGGGCGGGGAGCGTCTCCTTGTCGAAGGCGGTGAGCTGTTCGTCGAGGGCGTAGAACATGTTCACGGCGGGGGTCGGCGGCGTCTGGTGGCGGAGGTCCCAGTCGTCGCAGAGCAGCACGAAGTCGAGGTAGTAGCCGCGCCCCTTGACGGTCTTCGCCCTCTGGAGGAAGCGGTCGGAGACGGCGACCACGGCGATGCCGGGCGGGAGCGCGAGGCACTTCTGGCTGCTCGCGAGCGCGACGTCGAGGCCCCACTCGTCGAACTTGAACTCGACGCCGCCGAGCGTCGAGACGGCGTCGACGAAGATCAGCACGTGGCGCTGCACGTTGCGGATCGCCTTCACGACCTCGGGCAGGTTGCACCAGGCGCCGGTCGACGTCTCGTTGTGCACGAAGCCGACGGCCTCGACCGGGCCGGCCTTCTTCAGGACGTCGGCGACCTTGTTCGGGTCGATCCCCTCGCCCCACTCGAAGGCGACGCGCACCGTCTCGCGGCCGCAGTCGACGCCGGTGTCGTGCCAGCGATCGCTGAAGTTGCCGTTCGTGACGCACGCCCACTTCTCGCGCACCCCGCAGCGGATCGCCCCTTCCCACGCGGCGCTGCCCGACGCGGTGAGCACGACCACGTGCTGCTTCGTGCCGAACAGCTTCTTCAGCCGCGGCTCGAGCGCGAGCACCATCTCCGTCATCGTCTTCGTGCGGTGGCCGACGGTCGGGCGCGCGAGCGTCGCGAGCAGCTCGGGCCGGACGTAGGTCGGGCCGGGGATCCAGAGGCGCGGCGGGTTCGGGCCGGGGAAGCTCATCGGGAATCGACCTCGATCAAGGAAGGCCGAGCACTCTACGCAACGTCCGAAAGTCGTGCGCGACGGCGTCGGCGCCCGCGACGACGGCGGGTCGCGACGCGACGCCCGTGAATGCCACGAAGCGTTCGACCGCGGGCCGCGCGGCGAGATCGGTCGCGCCGTCGCCGACGAACACGGTTCCCTTCTTCGGCAGCAGCGCCGCGACCACCTCCCGCTTGCCGTCGGCGCGCGCCAGCGGAGAGAGCTCGTCGAATCCCGCATATCGGCCGCGCGCATCGAGCCGGACGTCGACCGCCGCCACCCGGGAGCCGTCGATCCGAAGCTTCCTCATTAAGGGGAGGAGCGCCGGGCAGAGCGCGCCGGAGACGATCCGGACGTCGACCCCAGCGCGCTGCAGCGCCGCGACGGTCGCCGCCGCACCCGGAACCATCTTCCGGACGTAGAGCTCGCCGAGCCGCGCGAGCTCGCGCGCGCCGGGTCGGACGCGCCGCAGCCGCAGCGCGTAGACCTCCTCGAGCGCGACGTCGCCGCGCATCGCGCGCTCGGTCAGTGACGCGACCTCGACGCCGCGCCACTTCGCGAGCTCGTCGATCCCCTCGATCGCGACGAGCGTCGAGTCGACGTCGAAGACGACGCGGTCGAAGCGGGGCATCACGTCTCACGCGGGAAGCGGACCGCGTGCGCCTCGACGATGCCGTCGACCGAGCGCAGCTCGCGCAGCACGGCCGCCGCGTCCTCGAGCGCGCCGGTCGAGAGGATCGCGACCGCGAGCGGCGCGATCGATGGTGCACCTGGGCCGCGCTCCGGCAGGCTGCCGACGTCGACCTTGGCGAGGTTCACGCCGCGCGCGCCGAGCAGCGTGCCGATCCGCCCGATCTGGCCCGGCTTGTCGTGGTGGCGCGTGAGGATCAGGTCGCCTTCGAGCTCGGCGTCGACCGGCACGCCGTCGAAGCCGACGAGGCGCGGGCGGCGGCCGAAGCAGGTGCCTTCGAGCCGCAACGTGCGCCGCGCGTCGCCCGGCTCGCCCTTCTCCCCCGCGAAGGTCGCCTCGACCACGATGCGATGGACGTAGTCGCGGTCGCGCGGCTCGCGCGATTCGAGCAGCTCGATCGCCCGCTCGCGGGCGAAGAGCGCGGCGTTGACCGGGCTCACGTCGTCGCCGAGCGCGGGGCGCAGGATCCCGGCGAGGAGGGCGGCGCGCAGCGGCGCGGTGGCGCGCTCGCCCGCCTTGTCGAAGCGCTCGCCGCGGAAGAGCAGCTCGAGGCGCGCGAGCCGGCCCGTCATGACGCGCCCCGCGAGCAGCCCGAGCCGCGTCGAGAGCTCGAGGTAGGGGGCGAGCTCCTCGCGCAGGTCGTCGGGCAGGGCGGCGTAGTTGACGGCGGAGCGGGCGCTCCCGGTGCGGGCGAAGTCGACGATCTGCGCCGCCGCCTCGAGCGCGACGCGCCGCTGCGCCTCCTCGGTCGAGGCGCCGAGGTGGGGGGTGAGGAGCACGTTCTCGAACGAGCGCAGCGGGGAGTCGGCGGGGAGCGGCTCCTCTTCGAAGACGTCGAGCGCCGCGCCGCCGACCGCGCCGCTCGCGAGCGCCGCGACGAGCGCCGTCTCGTCGACGATCCCGCCGCGCGCCGCGTTCACGACGCGCAGCCCCGGCTTCGCGCGCGCGAGCTGCGCGGCGCCGATCATCCCGCGGGTCTGTTCCGTCAGCGGCGTGTGCACCGTGAGGAAGTCGGACTCGCGCAGGAGCGTGTCGAGGTCGACGAGCGCGACGCCCGCGGCACCGGGCGGCGCGCCGGCCCCTGCGGGAAGGAATGGATCATGCGCGACGACGCGCATCTTGAGGCCGAGCGCGCGGTCGGCGACGACGCGGCCGATGCGGCCGAAGCCGACGATCCCGAGCGTCTTGCCGGCGAGCTCGCTCCCGAGCAGCTTCGTCCGCTCCCACTTGCCGGCGCGCACCGAGCGGTCGGCCTGCGCGATCCGGCGCGCGAGCGCCATCAAGAGCGCGATCGCGAGCTCGGCGGTCGTCGTCGTGCTCGCGTCGGGGACGTTCGAGACGATGACGCCGCGGCGCGACGCGGCCGCGAGGTCGACGTTGTCGACGCCGATGCCGGCGCGCGTGATCAGCTTGAGCCGCTGCGCCGCCTCGAGCGCCTTCGCGGTCACGGTCGTCCGGCTGCGGACGAGCAGCGCGTCGGCCTCCGCGATCGCGGCGCAGAGCGCGGCCTCGTCGAGTCCGTTCCTGGCGTCGACCTCGAGGCCGCCGGCGCGCAGGGCGGCGAGCCCCTCGCTCTCGATCGGATCGGCGACCAGGACTCGGAACGGCCGGGCGGCGGGCATGGCTTCCTCGTGCACCTTCTGCGCGACGCGCGGCGAGACCTTCGAGCCTGTCTCGGTAGGGCGGACCGAGCCGTTCGGAGCGCCGACCCCGCAGACGCGAGGCGCGCCGACGATACGAATCAACGGAGAGATTCGGAGAGGAGGCGCAACGAAGCGGATGCGGGGTCGCCGCCCGAACGGCGACGGGAGACCTGCCGAGACAGGCTCTAGTATCGGTCGCCCCATGGCGACCCGCGTCGTGCTCGAACCGGCGAAGCTGCAGGCCGCGATCCGGCAGGTGGAGGCGCGCATCGGCACGCGCTTCCCCGGCTCGGGCCTCGCCGGGCTGGCGGCGTCGCTGGCGGCGATCGCCGCCGACGCGCTCGCGCGCAGCGCGCGGATCCGCGCGGCCGACTGGAAGCTGCGCCTGGTGAGCTTCGTGCTGCTCGGCTCGATGGCGCTGCTGCTCGCCTTCGCGATCCTGCACGCGCGGCCGCCGCCGGCGCAGATCGAGGCGTTCCAGCTGGCGCAGGGGATCGACGCGCTGCTCTCGGCGCTCGTGCTGTGCGGCGCGGCGGCGGCGTTCGTCGTCACGCTCGAGGTGCGTGCGAAGCGGAAGAAGGCGCTCGAGGCGCTGCACGAGCTGCGCGTGCTCGCCCACGTGATCGACCTGCACCAGCTCGGCAAGGATCCGGAGCGCCAGCTCACGAGCGAGGCGGCCGCGGCGCCCGACGCCGGCTCCGCGGCGCAGCTCAGCCGCTACCTGAACGAGTGCAGCGACCTGCTCGCGCTGATCGGCAAGGTCGCCGCCTTCTACGTCCAGGGCTTCCACGACGGCGTCGTGCTCACGACCGTGAACGAGATCGAGGAGCTCACCAACGGCCTCTCCCGCAAGATCTGGCAGAAGCTGACGCTCCTCGACCAGATGGCCGGTCCGCGCCGCGCCTGATTTCGCCGGCGGTCAGCCCTTCGCGCTCGCGTCGCCGTCGAACTCGACGCGCTGATGCGACTGGTCCATGCCGACGCGGCCGATGACGATCTCGGCGCGGCCGTAGCTCTCGGGACGGACGGGCGCGCCGGCGTGGCCGCGCAGGAGCGAGAGCTGGCCGACGTGGGTGAGCGCGTCGGCGACCGGCCCCTGGAAGATCACCGTCGCCGCGTACTTCGGCGCGCCCGCCGCGAGCTGCGCGTCGAGCCGCCCGAGCGACGCGAAGAAGCGCTCGACGTCGCGCTCCCAGTCGCCGAGCGCGCCCGCGCTCCAGGTCCATTGGCCGTCGGCCAGCTGGCACGCCCAGTCCATCAGGTCGCCGAGGTGGCCGACCAGCTCGAGCGGCGAGCGCGTCGCATGGCCGGCGCGGTGCCCGGCGAACCCCTTCGGCGCGTCGCGGAGGGACTTCTCGGCGCGGTAGGCCAGCGTCGCGAGCGTGTGGCGCAGCATGCGGATCTCGCCGTCTTCGTTCACGACTTCGCCTCCGCGATCCAGCCGCGCATCTGCTTCGCGCGCGCGGTGATCACCGCGAACTTCCCGGCCGCGACGTCCTCGGGCTCGACGAGCGCGGCGCCGGTGCCGAGCGCGCAGGCGCCCGCGGCGAGCCACTTCTCGACCGACTCGCGCGAGTGCTGCACGCCGTTCCCGGTCGGCATCACGCGGCTCCACGGCATCGGGCCGCGCACGCTCCGGATGAACTCGACGCCGTCGAACGCCGACGACGGGAAGAGCTTCACGATCTCGACGCCGAGCGCCTGCGCGTTCGAGAGCTCGGTCACGGTGCCGATCCCCGGCAGGATCGCGACCTGGTGGCGATGGCAGGTCGCGACGACGTCGGGCGCGAGCAGCGGGCTCACCACGAAGTCGGCGCCCGCGGCGAGGTAGAGCGCCGCCGTCGCCGGATCGACGATCGAGCCGACGCCGAGGAGCGCCGCGCCGTCGCGGGCGCGCACTCTCCCGATCAGCTCGCGGAAGACGCCGAGCGCCGCGTCGCTGCGCGCCAGGAACTCGAGCGCCCGCACGCCGCCGTCGAGCAGCGCGCCGGCGATCCGCTCGGCCGTCTCGAGCCGCTCGTCGTGGAAGGTCGCGACGAGCTTCGTGTCGAGGATCGTCCGGTAGACGTCGAGCCGCGCGTGGCGCGCCATGGAACGGGCTCCGGTCGGGGGGCGGGCGGAGCAGAGTAACGGCGGCGGCAAGGCGTGCGGGTCCGCGCACTCCCGCGGAGACGGACGGTGCGGATCGGATCACGCGGCCAACGGGAGCGCCGGGACGACTTCCGGCCCGAACCGTGCCGTACGGCGGCCGTTCGATCTCCCGCGTGCGTCTCCTGTGCGTCAACCCGGGGTCGCGCGTGGCAATGCAAGGGGCGTCCGCGCTGGCCCGCGGGCGCCCCGATTCGTTCCGGGACCGCGGCGGCGCGCCTCACCACCCGCGCAGCGCGAGCTCCGCCGAAAGCGCCGTCCACGCCGGCTTGTCGGTGCCGGCGCCGGGCCAGGTGCGCAGGCCCAGCGTGCCGAGGAAGGCGAGGAAGTTCGGGTCGCTGCTGCCGTAGTAGGCCTCGAACTGGGAGAGCTGGGCGGGCGAGACGTCGGTCTGCCAGTCGACGAAGGCGAGCGGGATCTGGTCGGCGTGGTCGTCCCACGAGGAAAAGAGTGCGTCCACGAACGCCGCCTGCACGAGGTCGGAGCTGCCGAGGAGCGCGCTCGACGGCGCGCCGAACTCGAGGAACTCGATCGGGCGGCCGGGATAGAGGGCGCAGAGCTCGTCGAAGTCGTCCGCGACGGCCGTCGTCGGCAGCACGGTGAAGTCGAACTGCAGCGGGTAGTAGGTCACGAGCACGGCGTCGGTCGCGGCGTTGAGGTCGGAGAGGAAGTCCTTCGCAGCACCGGTGAGTCCGCTCCACGTCGCCTTCACTCCGACCGGCAGGCCCGGCCGCACGCTTGCAATGTGAGCGCGTACGGTCGTGAAGAAGTTCGTGTACTGCGACCAGAGCGTCGCGTCGGTCCCGAGCCAGACGTCGACCTCGTTGCCGATCGAGAGCATCGGCACGTCGAGCGTCGGGATCTGCGTGAAGACCCAGTCCATCAGCGCGTCGAAGCGCGCGATCACGGCCGGGTCGTCGAAGGCGAGCCCCTGCAGGTCGGCCGGCACGCGCAGGACGTTGGTGTCGATGGGAGAGATCGCGAGCACGACGCCGGTGCCGCTCGGCGGGTAGTACGCCTCCGCGATGGCGAGGAACGGGTTGGCGAAGACGCCGGGCGACACCTCGATGTCGTCCCAGCCGAGCGAGAGCGACGTGACGTCCATGCCGATCGCGCGCGCCTTCCCGAACGCGCCGTCGTAGTCGCCGTCCTCGGCCGCGCCGACCGCGAGCCCGAAGCTGCGCGCGCCGCGCGGGACGACGGCGCCGCCGCCCGAGCCGCCGCCGCCGCAGGCCGAAGTCGCGGTCGCGAGCAGCAGGCCGACGCCCGCCGCGACCGCGCTTCGCGACCATCCCGTCCGATCCATCCCGACTCCTCCGTGCCTCCGCTCGGAGTCATCGGCAGGCCGTTCGTGAAAACGCGGGGGGAAAGAGAGGGGCGCCCGCGCTCCCGCGCGGACGCCCCTTCGTCGAACTCGTCTCGAAACAGGCGCGACCGTCGTCGCGACGTGCTCCCGCTCAGTACTGGATCGCCGCCGCCGCGTTGACGAGGCCCCAGCCGGACTTGTTGTCCCAGCCGGCCTTGTAGAGGTCCTTGCAGGTGGTCTCGATCGCAGCCCTCACCTGTGCATTCGTGTAGCCGTTCTGGTTCGCCTTCACGAGCGCCGCGACGGCCGCGACGTGCGGCGTCGCCATCGACGTCCCGGAGAACCCGTAGTACCCGAAGTTGCCGGGGCTGCCGGAGAAGGTCTGCTGCACGATCAGGTCGCCGAACCCGTCGTGGTTCTGGTCCTGGTTCCCGTCGCCGCCCGGCGCGACCACGTCGAGGTCGATGCCGTACTGCGAGTAATTGCAGCGCGCGCCGTCGAAGCGCGTGGCGCCGATCGCGATGCAGTTGGCGTACCTGGCCGGGTAGGCGACCGTGTTGCGCCCGCCGTTTCCGGACGCGGCGCAGATCACGACGTCCTTGCCCCACGCGTAGTCGACCGCGCTCTTGAGCGTCGTCGAGCCGGTGCTGCCGCCGAGGCTCAGGTTGATGACGTTGGCGCCGTTGTCGGCGGCCCAGCGGATGCCGTTGGCGATCGCCGAGTAGGCGCCCGAGCCGTTCGAGCCGAGCACCTTGACCGGCATGATCTGGCAGTCGTACGCGAGGCCCGCGACGCCGGTCCCGTTGTCGGTGGCCTGGCGCACCGTGCCGCACACGTGCGTGCCATGGCCGTTGTCGTCGTTCGGGTGCGAGTCGTTGTTCACGTAGTCGTTCGGCGACACGAACGTCGCCCCCGCGAGGTCGGGCGCCTGCGAGTAGATGCCGAAGTTCTCGTAGGCGACGCCGGTGTCGCAGATCGCGACGACCGCGCCCGAGCCCGTCGTCGTGTTCCAGGCGGTCATCCCCTGCACGCCGAAGTTCGACGGGTAGCCGTTGCTCAGCGTGCCGTAGTCGTAGAAGTTCCACTGGTAGGGGAAGAAGTACGGGTCGTTGGGCGTGCTCGTCATCCACGCGATGTAGTCGGGCTCGGCGTAGTCGACGATCGGCAGCTTGGAGAGCAGCGCGACCCAGTCGTGCACCGTGCCCGCCGGCACCTGGAGCAGGTCGAAGGCGTGGTCGACGCCCGCCGAGAGCCAGCGCGCGCCGAGCGGGCCGAACATCGCGTCGATCGCGACCGGCGCGAGCTCGCGCTCGAACTTGACGATCACGTGGTCGGCCACGAATTCCGGCGCGTCGGCCGGAGGCACGAACGGCTGCCGGATCTCGACGATGCGCGGGCCCCTCTGCGGACCACCGCCCGCGGCGACGAACGCCGCCAGCGCAAGCACGGCGAACACGCTCTTCCCGTTCAGGAACCGATTCATCCCGAGTCCTCCTGGATTGCGGCTTCCAACTGCCCCGCACCATCAAAGCGGAAGCGTGGGGGATCGTGCCAGGGGTCGGTGCCCGGGGTCATCCCTCGCGCGGGGGTGAAACTTCTTCCCGCCAGAGGAGCGCGTGGCGCGGGTCGAAGCGCGGCGCGAGCTGCGTCCCCGGCGCCGCCTCGAAGTCGCGCGGCACGACGACGTGGAGCGCGCCGCCGGCGAAATGCAGCAATAGGACACGATGGGGGCCGGCGTCCTCGACGACCGCGACCTCGGCGGGCGTCTCGCCGCCGTGCGGCGCGACGTGCTCGGGCCGGATGCCGAGGCGGGCGCGCAAAGCGTCGCCGACGCGGCTCGCGTCGACCTCGGCGACCCGCGCCAGACGCGCGCCGTCGCCGGTGCACCAGTGGTCGCCGCGCCGCTCGACGGCGAGGAGGTTGATCGGCGGCTGGCCGAGCTGGCGCGCGACGGCGGGCGACGCGGGCGAGAGGTAGACCTCGCGCGGCGTGCCGACCTGCAGCACGCGCCCCGCCGCGAGCACGACGACTCGCTCGCCCATCGAGAGCGCCTCCGCCTGGTCGTGCGTCACCCAGACCACCGGCACCTGCAGCTCCTGGAACAGGCGCAGCAGCTCGACGCGCAGCGCCTCGCGCAGCTTCGCGTCGAGGTTGGTGAGCGGCTCGTCCATCAGGAAGAGCTTCGGCCGGCGCACCAGCGCGCGGCCGAGCGCGACGCGCTGCATCTCGCCGCCGGAGAGGTGGCGCGCGGGGCGGTCGAGCAGCTTCTCGATGCGCAGCAGCGCGGCGGCCCACTGCACGCGCGCCTCGATCTCGGCCGGCGCGAGCGCGCGGCCGGGCGCGCGCAGCGGGAATTCGAGGTTCCCGCGCACGCTCCAGTGGGGGTAGAGCGAGAAGTTCTGGAAGACGAGCGCGACGTCACGCGCCGAAGGAGCCAGCGCCGTCGCGTCGACGCCGCCGAGCTCGAGCGTGCCGGCGTCGGGCGTCTCGAGGCCGGCGATCGTGCGCAGCAACGTGGTCTTGCCGGCGCCGGTCGGCCCGAGGACGACGACGCGCTCGCGCTCGCCCACGTCGAAGTCGACGCCGTCGAGCGCCGCCGCGGCGCCGAACCGCTTGACGATGCCGCGCACGCGCAACGCGTTCACGAAAGCCGCCTTCCGCTCGCGCGGTCGAAGCGGCGCACGCGCGCCGGGTCGAACTCGAGGCGCACGTGCGCGCCGAGCCGCGTCGGAGCGTCGGCGGCGACACGCGCAACCAACGTCCCGGCGTCGGTCCGGACGTGGAGGCAGCGCGCGATGCCGGTGTATTCGTCGAGGACGACCTCGCCGTTCAGTGCCGGCGTTCCGCCGTGGCCCGCCGGCCCTTCCTCGGCCGCGACCCGCACCGATTCCGGCCGCACGCCGAGCGTGACGGCGCCGGCGCCGACGCGCTCGCCCTCGAGGAAGTTCATGCCGGGGCTGCCGACGAAGTGGGCGACGAAGAGCGTGGCCGGCTCGTCGTAGACCTCGAACGGCGTGCCGACCTGCTCGATCAAGCCGTCCTTCATGACGACAATGCAATCGGCGAGCCACAACTGTTTCGCAATAATGGCGATGGTTCCTTTACCGACGTCACTGCCGAATCGGGCCTCGGGCTGCCTGTCATGGCGTTTAACGCGCAATTCTGCGATATCGACAACGATGGCTGGCT
>DAINBU010000059.1:0-28489 GCA_036732755.1 Planctomycetota bacterium | reverse complement strand
GGCGTCGTCGCCGGCTCCACCGGCGTTTCGCTCTCGCCGGGGTCCGCTCCCTCGAACGGCTCGGTCGAGTAGTCCGCGACCGCGACTTCCTCCCACTTCGGCGCCGAGAGATCGAGCTCGACGTCGGCCTTCGCGCCGCGTTCGTGCGCGAGCGGCCGGCCCGCCGCGTCGTGCGTCTTCTCGACGCGCGGCCGGTCGAAGCGCGCCGTCGCGCCGACCACGCGCCCGAGCTCGCCCGTCGAGAGGCGCACGTGGCCGCCCGCCGGATGGAGCCCGATCGCGCGCGCGAAGAGGGCGAGCGCGTCGGGCCGCGAGCCGCCGCGGTCGGCCGCGAGGATCTCGTAGGCGCGCTTGGGGGTGCGGCGCGCCTGGTGGGGACGCGCCGCCGTGAGCGCCTCGAAGACGTCGACGACGTAGAGCAGCGGTCCCCAGAGCGTCGGCGGGATCGAGGCGGGCAGGGTCGGGTAGCCGCGCCCGTCCTGGCGCACGTGGTGGGAGAGGACGACCTCGAGCGTGAGCGCGGTCGCGCCCGGGCTCGCGGCGAGCAGCTCGGCGCCGTCCTCGGCGTGCAGCTCCATCTGCCGGCGCTCGTCCTCGGAGAGCGGGCCGCGCCGGTAGAGCAGCGACGCCGGCACGCGCGCCTTGCCGACGTCGTGCAGCAGCGACGCGCAGAGCACCTCGTCGGCGCGCGCCTGCTCGAGCCCGAGCGAGCGCGCCACCAGCAGCGCGAAGAGGCCGACGCGCACCGAGTGCCCGACGACGAAGTGGTCGTAGTCGGCGTAATGGGAGAGCTCGAGCGCGCGCGGCAGGTCGGTGACGAGGTGGCCGCGCACGCGCTCGACGACCGCCTGCAGGCCGGCGATGTCGGGCACGCGCCCCTGCGCGACCGCGGCGTGCGCGATCTCGACCCCGTCGTGGAGCTGCTGCACGCAGGTCACCGTCGCGGAGGGCTCTTCCGGGTCCTCGGCGACCTCCTCGCCGCCGCCCCCCATCGGCACGCCGAGCCAGCCGGGCTGGCCGAACGGCGGCGACAGCTCGATCGCGACGATGCCGCGCTCCGCGAGCATGCGGCGCGCGTCGTCGAGCGTCGGCACCTCGCCGCCGAGCTCGTGGCCGAAGGCGAAGAGGCTGCGGAACTGGTCGGCGTCGACCGACGCCTTGATCAGGAAGCCGCCGCTGCGCAGCCGCTTCAGGAACTCGACCAGGCGGCGCGCCGCGAGCAGCGCGCCGATCAGCGGCCGGCCGTCGGCGACCAGCCTCCCGCGCGCCACGCCGAGGAAGAGCGTCGTCGCCGAGCCGCCGGCGGCGCCCGTCGCGAAGTGGTCGCGCAGCGCGGCGAGCGTCTGCTCCGCCATCTCGCGCACCCGGGGGTGGTCCTTGAAGTAGAGCGTCCCGTGCGTGATGCCGCCGGCGAACTTCTGGACGAAGTCGCCGATCGCGTCGCGTCCCGCGCCGCTCATCGCGTCGCCCTCCCGGCCGCGGCGTCGCGGCACGCCCTGGGCCAGCCGGCCAGCACGAACAGGCGCCGCTCGCCGCGGATGCGCGCGAGCGTCGCGTCGGTCTCGGTCGACGACAGCCGTCGCAGCGCCGTGACCGCCGGCGCGACCCACGACTCGCCGCGCCGCTTCGGTTCGAGCGTGACGAGGCAGGTGCGCAGGAGGGTGCCGGCGTGGCTCAGGAGCTCGGCGTCCTCCTTGCCGGCGCGCGCCGCGGCGAGGAAGCGCTCGAGCCAGGCGCGCGCGCCACCGACGTCGTCTCTCAATGCGAGGAAGGCGCCGGCGGCGCTGGTCTGGGGCGGCCGCTGCGCGAAGCTCCGCGCCAGGTCGTCGGCGATCGGACCGCCGACGCGCAGCAGCGCACGATAGAGGCCGTAGAGATCGCGCCGCATCGGCGCGAGCGTGTTCTTGTTCCAGGTGCCGCCGCAAATCGCCGGCAGCGCGGCGAGCTCCGCCACGGCCGCGTCGTACTCCTCGGGGTCGAGCTGCCCGAGGAGCCGGCTGGCGCGCCGCTCGACCGTGTCGCCCTGCGCGCCGAGCGAGAGCAGGAGCTCCTGCGCCAGGTGGACCCAGAGGGCGCGCCGCATCGCGGCGACCTCCTGCGGCGGGCGGAGCGGCGCGGTCGGCTCCGCGACCGCCTGCGCCTCGAGCAGCTCGAGCAGGAGGCCAGCGGCCCGCTCGGCCCCATGGGCGCGCAGCGCCGGGCCGAGCGCATCGAGGAGGGTCGCGAGCTCGCGCGCTTCGGTGGCGCGCACCATCGCCGTGAGGCCGCTCTCCACCACCGCCTGCTCGGCGTCGCCGTAGCCCTGCTGCACGAGTTCGGCGAGGCGCACCTCGAGCGCGGCGCGGCCCGCCGAGGGCGGCGTCGCGCGGCCGAGCAGATGGAGGATCCGCGCGAGCGTCGCGACGCGGTCGTCCGCCGCGAGGAGCGCGCGCTCCGGCGGCGGCTCCTCGGCGATGCGCAGCTGCTTCGCCAGCGTTTCGGGCGCGAGCTCGGCCACCGCCGCGTCGCGCTGCGCCGTCGCCTCGCGCAGCGCGAGCTCCTCGTCGTCGACGGGGCGCCGCGCCACGCGCTGGCGGCCGGGGCCGACGCCGTCGCCGGTGCCGCCCCCCGTCCCTTCGCCGCCGCCGCCCGCCTGCGTCGCGACCGCATCGCCCGTCCCCGCCTCGTCGGCGCGGTGCGGGCGGCCGTAGTCGCGCGAGACGATGTCGATCGCGGTCGGGACGAGCTCGAAGCTCGCGAGCGTCGGGCGATGGCCGCTGCTGCTCTGCGTCAGCGCCTCCTTCAGGAAGCGCGCGAAGGCGACCAGGTCGTCGGGCACGAGCTGCGGCAGGAAGGTGATGCGCGCCACGCCGAGCGCGTCCCAGTCGGCCACCAGCTTGCGCGCCGGGCCGGCGAGATCGGGGACGAGCGCGCCGTCGCGCAGCAGGCGGCCGTCGCTCAGCGCGAGGCGGACTTCACCCCGCACGTCGGCGGCTCGACGCAGCGCCTCGACGAGCGCCCCCGTCGACTCGGTGATGCGCCGGTGCGTCGGCGGGTAGAGCAGCGCCGCCGACTGGAAGCGCGCGAGCGCGTCGAGCAGGCTCGCGAGCCCGGGCGCGTTCGGCGGCGGGGCGACAGGATCGGCGGTCGGATCGGGCATGAACTCCTCGCGCTCGCCTCCCGGCCCTCCTTCGGCGTGCGCGTGCGTCGAGGTGTGGCCGGGAACGCATTGCCCGATCGCCGCGGCGCCGCCCGCGGCGCGTTTGCACGGTCCGACGGGGCGCAGTAGCGTCCCCCGCCCTTCCTCCGTGAGGCTCCATGACCACTCCCAAGAGCCCCCTCTCCTCGAGCGTCGACCCGCAGGCGCCGGCCTTTTTGGCAGCGCGCGCCGCCATGGAGGAGCGGCTCGCGGAGATCCGCGCCGACGAGAAGCGGATCGCGCAGGGGGGCGGCGCGAAGGCGATCGAGCGCCAGCACGAGAAGGGTCGCCTCACCGCGCGGGAGCGGATCGCCCTGCTGCTCGACCCCGGCAGCGAGCTCTTCGAGCTGCACTCGTTCGCGGCGCACGGCATGTACGAGGAGTGGGGCACGCCGGCCGCGGCGGGCGTCGTCTCGGGCGTCGGCCGCGTGCACGGCCGCCTCTTCATGGTCATCGCGAACGACGCGACCGTGAAGGCGGGCGCCTTCTTCCCGATGACCTGCAAGAAGGTGCTGCGCGCGCAGAACATCGCGCTGCAGAACCACCTCCCGGTGATCTATCTCGTCGATTCGGCCGGCGTCTTCCTGCCGCTGCAGGACGAGGTCTTCCCCGACGAGGACGACTTCGGCCGCGTCTTCCGCAACAACGCCGTCCTCTCGGCGCGCGGCGTGCCCCAGATCGCCGCGATCATGGGGATGTGCGTGGCGGGCGGCGCCTACCTGCCGGTCATGTGCGACACGCTCCTCATGACGACCGGCTCGGGGCTCTTCCTGGCGGGGCCGTCGCTCGTGAAGGCGGCCATCGGCCAGCAGGTCGACGCCGAGGAGCTCGGCGGCGCGGCGATGCACGCCGAGATCTCGGGCACGGTCGACTTCAAGGAGCCGAGCGACGAGAGCTGCCTCGCCCGGATCCGCTCGATCGTCGAGCGCATGGGCGCGCGGCCGACCGCCCCCTTCGACCGGGTCGCCGCGAGGCCGCCGCTCTACGACCCCACCCACCTCGCCGGCATCGTCTCGTCCGACGGCGGCGGCCAGTACGACGTGCGCGACGTGCTGGCGCGCATCGTCGACGGCAGCGAGTTCGAGGAGTACCGCGCCGAGTACGGCCCGACCGTCGTCTGCGGCTTCGCGCGGCTCGGCGGCTTCGCGGTCGGCATCGTCGCCAACCAGAAGACGCACCAGAAGCGGACCGGCCATCCGATCGAGTTCGGCGGCGTGATCTACCGCGAGTGCGCCGAGAAGGCCGCGCGCTTCATGCTCGACTGCGGGCAGAACCGCATCCCGCTGCTCTTCCTCCACGACGTGAACGGCTTCATGGTCGGCAAGGAGTCGGAGCAGAAGGGGATCATCCGCGCCGGCGCGAAGATGGTGAACGCCGTCAGCAACGTCCCGGTCCCGAAGATCGCCGTGATCCTGGGCGGGTCGTTCGGCGCCGGCCACTACGCCATGTGCGGCAAGGCGTACGACCCGCGCTTCCTCTTCGCCTGGCCGAGCGCGCGCTACGCGGTGATGGGCGGCGCGCAGGCGGCCGGCACGCTCGCCGACCTGCGCGTGCAGCAGCTCGAGAAGCAGGGGAAGAAGCTCACCAAGGCGGAGATCGCCGAGCTGCGCAAGGACACCGAGGCGCGCTATGCGACGGCCCTCGACCCGCGCTACGCCGCGGCGCGCCTCTGGGTCGACAAGATCCTCGAGCCGGCGAGGACGCGCGAAGCGCTGATCCTGGCGCTCGAGGTCGCGGCGCTGAATCCCGAGGTGGGGCCGCTGCGGACGGGGGTCTATCCGTCGTGAGGACGTGATGCGCCGCCGGCTCGCCGCGCTGTCCGTGCTCCTTGCGGCGCCGGCCGGCTGCGCCGGGCCCGCCGAGCGCGCGCCGGCGCCGCCGGCGCCGGCGGAGAAGGCGGCGGTCGATCCGCGCCAGATCCTGTCCGAGTGGATGCGGCGCGCGGCGACGGTCGAGGCGTGCACGGCGACCTGGCGCGTCACCGGACCGATCGAGCAGACGATCCGCATCGCGTACGTCGCGCCCGACCGCGCGCGCTTCGACGCGGCCGGGACGCGCGACGGCGCGCTCTTCGAAGAGACGGCGTGGACGCTGAGCGACCGCTCCTGCTTCCTTGCGAAGCGCGGCGACGTCCGCGCGTGGGCCGAGGTGCCGCTCGCATCCGCGGATGCCGCCGCCGAATTCGCTGCGATCGTCGCGGAGCTGAAGCGCGCCTTCCCGACGACTCTGTCGGGCGCACCGCTGCCCGACTACGGACGGGGCGTCGCGCTCGACTTCTGGTGCGCGCCCGACCTCGACCACCCCGAGCACGACCGGCTCGATGCGATGGCGATCCGCCAGGAGAGGCGCACCGGAGTGTTCCGCTGGCTGTCGCGCCTCGCGGCGATGCCGCGGCTGCGCGACGACGGCGCGCGCCTCGTCGCCGAGGACCCGCGCAGCGGCCTCGAGGTCGCGCTCTCCAAGGAGAGCGGCCTCCTCGAGAGCGTCACGGCGCCGGGAGGCCTGCGCGTCGCGCTCGTCGAGTGGAAGCCGGCGGTCGACGAGGCGGCCTTCGCGATACCGGCCCTGCCGCCCGGAGCGCGCGACGTCTCCGAGGAGTACCGCGGCGCGGTCGCGGCCAGCCGCGACCTCGGGATCGACGCCGCGATCACGCTCCAGGCGGTCACGGCGCGCGCCCGCGACGCGATCGGCGACGACGACTTCAAGACGCGGCTCGCCGCGGTCTTCGCGGTCGCGCACCGGACGCTCCTGCGCGACCGCCTCGCGGCGACGCGCGTCGCGCTCCAGAAAAAGAGCGACGAAGCGACGGAGATGTACGGGCGGAGCCACGCCGCCTCCGCCTCCGACCGCGACCTGCGGCAGTTCTGCGAAACGCGGATCGCCGAGGAGCGCACGGCGCTGGCCGACGCGCTGCGCGCCCTCTCGGAGGAGACCGCCCGCTTCCACCCGCCGCACGAGCCCGGCCTCGACGAGCACACCGCGGAGCTCGTCGACGAGGCGCGCCGCCGCTCGCGCACCGACTGGTTCGAGCGCGAGATCACGCAGCCCGTGCTCGCCCGCTTCGACGAACGGGTCCGTGCCGTGCGCAACGCGAAGTAGGCGGCGGCGATGGCGCGCTGGCTGATCGGTGCTCTCGTCGTCCTCGTCCAGGAGAAGCCGGCCGCGGCGCCGCCCGGGCCGTGGGAGCTCGCGGGCGAGGGGCGCTACCTCGCGGCGCTCGCGCTCGCGGAGCGCGAGCACGCGGCGCAGCCCCGCGACCCGCAGCGCGCCGACCAGCTCGGGATCATGCGCTCGTTCGTCGGCGACGGCGTCGGAGCGCTCGAGATCTTCGAGGAGATGAACGGCGCGGCGCCTCCTGCCGTGCTCGACGCGGCCGAAGCGGCGACGCTCGCCGCGTGCGAGCCGCGCGACGCGCTCGCCGAGATCGTCGCCGCCGCGAAGGATCGCCAGGTGGTGATCCTGAACGAGGCGCACCACGTCCCGCTCCATCGCGCCTTCAGCCTCGAAGTGGCGCGCGCGCTCCGGAAGGAGGGTTTCGAGTACTTCGCGGCGGAGACCTTCACGCGCGACATCGAGGCGCTGCGCAAGCGCGGCACCCCGACGCGTTCGACCGGCTTCTATTCGGCCGAGCCGGCCTTCGGCGAGCTGATCCGCGAGGTGCTGGCGCTCGGCTACCGGCCGGTCGCCTACGAGACCGAGACGCCCGCGCCGAAGGGCGACTCGACCGACGGCATCAACCACCGTGAGACCGAGCAGTGCCGCAACCTCGTCGAGCGCATCTTCCGCGACCATCCGAAGGCGCGCGTGCTGATCCACGTCGGTATTCGCACGCGACCGAGGACTGGCGCAAGCTGCCCGACGGCCGCGAGGTCGGCTGGATGGCGGCGCGCCTCGCGAAGACGCTCGAGATCGATCCGCTCACCATCGACCAGACCGAGCAGATGCCGGCGAGCCGGCCCGAACGCGCGAGCTCGACGTGGAGATTCGCGCAGGCGAAGGGCTGGCTCACCGCGCCGCGCATCCTGCGGCGCAAGGACGGCAGCGCATACGTCGGCGGCTCGTGGCGCGGCCGCGTCGACCTGCAGGTCTTCCACCCCGAGGTGAAGCTCGTCGACGGCCGCCCCGACTGGCTCACGCGCGACGGACAGCGCAAGCCGGTCGAGATCCCGGCCGAGGCCGACCCCAAGTCGGGACGCGTCCTGGTCCAGGCATTCGCCGCCACGGAGGCCGACGACGCGATCCCGGTCGACCAGGTCGTGCTCGTCGCCGGCGAGCCGGCGCCGGTGCTGCTGCTTCCGGACGGGGAGTTCCGGCTGGTCGTGCAGGACGAGAAAGGCGGGAAGGTGCTGGAGATGCCGCTGGAGCGGTGAGCTCGTGGTGCTCTCCCCGCGAGTTCAGGTTTTTCTGAACGAGTGTCCAAGGCGTCGGCGTTGATGCTGCGCCGGGAATGAGCGCAAGAGTCCCTTGCATCGCGTACCTCGCGCCCGATCGCTGACGCGTCCAGGAGAATCCCGATGAACCTGCGAGCACTTGCGAGCGGATTGGCCGTAGTCGCTCTGTGGTGGACGAATCCTTCGATTCGCGAAGACGAGTCCGAAGAGATTCGCTCGAGCTTTCTGCAATTCGTCGAGCGCGTCAATGCCCTCTCGAATTCGGTCACCGCGGACATGTGGTCGTCAGTGACTGTCGATCGTCTCAAAGTGCTGGAATCCGCCGACGCGAACGGTTTTCTCCACGCATACATGGTCGTCGGCGCGACGATCGCCGTAGAAGAATCCGACGTGGTGTTTCACGACTCGCATCGAGCGATCGTCGTGGCGAAGCGCGCAGTGAAGCTGCGCCAGAAAGACGGGACGCCGGGAGAAACGACTCACGACTCGATTCTCGCCGTGATGAGATGCCGGAAGAGGGGTCATTGGTGCGTCGCGTATCAGGTTGCGATGCCTCAGGAAGAGAAGTTCGAACATGGCTCGCCGAACGAGAGTCCCTCGCAGATCGCCGCTCGGGCGGCGCTCGAGCGAATCCTGCGCGGGATCACTACCGGCGACCGGCAAGCGGTCGACGCGGCAGTGTCGACACGCACTGGACGGACACTCTCCGGTGAAATCGGTCGGTACTTGGTTGATTCGAAGAAGAGGGAAACTGATTGCTATGAACTTCAGGCGGTCGCGTGTTCCGATCAGACATGCGTATTCCAAGGCGAGATCTCGTCCTTCGAGATTTCCTCGGGGTCGACGAAGTCAGCAGGGACAGGGAGGAGCGCACTCTCAGTCCTGGTATTCCGTCGAGGCACAGACAAGTCGTGGAGACTCGACGGAGAACTGGTTTACGCTGACTGAGAATCGTTGGTGAATCTCGGCACGTTGTCAGCGCAACAGCCCGAGCTGCTGCAACCCCGCCTCGATCGCCTCCGCCGCCACCCGATGCCCCGCCGCATTCCAATGCGGGTCGATCCGGAAGTAGAGGTTCTCCCTTTTCGCGGCGGCGGCGCGCAGTGGCTCGAGCAGCGCGATGCACGGGACGCCGTTCTGCGCGCACCACTCCGCGACGGCGCGCTGCACCCAGCGGAGCGCGCGGGCCTGCAGATGTCTTTGCCGTCTTCCACGCGGAGGTGAAGCTCGTCGACGACCGCCCCGACTGGCTCGCGCGCGACGGCCGCCGCAAGCCGGTCGAGATCCCGTTCGAGGCCGACCCCAAGTCGGGACGCGTGCTCGTCCAGGCATTCGTCGCCACCGAGGCCGACGACGCGATCCCGGTCGACCAGGTCGTGCTCGTCGCCGGCGAGCCGACGCCCGTGTTGCTGCTGCCCGACGGCGACTTCCGCCTGATCGTCCAGGACGAGTCGGGGGCGAAGGTGCTCGAGATGCCGCTCGAGCGGTAATGCGCATCGGCCCGCGCTCCCCGGGTCGACCAGATTCCTGAACCGGCGAAGACCCGTGGTGCATTGTTCCGGGCGCTCGCGCGGGCTTGAACGGCGACTGCGCGCGAGCGAGAGAGACTCGGAGTGTCTTCGAGGATCGCGCCACTTCTCGTCCTGCTCACGGTCGCTTCGACCTGCGCATCGCCGACGGCGGACGGTCCGGTCGGCGAGGGGACACCGACAACGAACGACCTGACGGACCTGATGCTCCATTCGACGAAGCTGAAGAACTGCACCGCGACGTACCGCGCCAAAGGACATCTCGAAGAGACGATCCGCTTCACCTTCGCCGCGCCGGACCGAGTGTGCATCGAGTCCAGCGCCATGCACGAAGGACGACGCTTCGACGACACGATCTGGAGCGTCGGGGATCGCTACATCCGTCGTTCCATGGACGGCCGCGGATTCGAGCACGCCGACGTCCCCCTCGCCATCCCGACCCTGGGCGACTGCGAAGCGCTCGGCGTCGCACTGGAACGTGCATTTCCCTCGTCGGTGGACGGCGAGGCGGAGCGGGACGTCGGGACCGGTGCAGGGATCGATTCCCGGTTCGGGGAGTTCCGGCTCGTCGTCGTCCTCTCGATGTCGAGCTACTTCCTCAAGCGCATCACCGGCGCCGCCGAGGAGTTCGAACTCGTCGACTCGTCGCCATCCGCCGACGAGGCGGCCTTCACCATCCCGCCGCCCGAACCCGGATCGAACGACGCTTCCGAGGAGGACCGATGCTTCGTCCTCTACTATTGCGGTCGAGTGATGAGCTACAGCATCACGCGGTTCGCCAAGGAAGCGCGGGAACGTGACTCGATCGCGGACGAAGACTTCACGAGACGGCTTGCCTCCGTCTACGACGTGGAGAATCGCAGGCACCGGCGCGACCGGTTCGCGCAGATGCGCGACTCGATGAACCAGTGGAGCAGCGACGCCGCGGACCTCTTCCGGCGGCAACGGTCCGCGGTGGAAATCGATCCCGATCTCCGCGGGACCGAGGACCAATGGATCGCGGTCCAGCGGCGGGCGATCGTCGAATCGCTCCAGACGGTCACCGAGGCCGAGCTCGACTCCGACTCGCCGTTTCCGCCGCCGACACTCGCGGACGCCGACCCCCACGTCGCCGCCTTGATCGCCGAGGCGCGCCGCCGGTCGCTGGCGGCGACGGTCGAGAGCGAGGTCACCCAGCCTTGCCTCGCCTACTTCGACGAACAGGTCCGCGCCGTCCAGTCGAAGAAGTGACCGCTCCGCGCGTTCAGGTACGCCGCGCCGCCTCGGTGATCTCGACCATGCGCTCGAGCGCCTTGCGGGCGTGGGCGACGACGGTGGCGCGCTCGTCGGGGGCGAGGCGCTCGCGGGCGCCGGAGATCTCGTCGACGACGTCGCCGGCCTCGACGCGATTCGCCTCGGGCGCCTTGCCCTTGCGGAGCAGGTCGACCATCGCGACGAGGTGCGGCGGGTCGTTGCGCGACATGGTCGCGCAGCCGCAGCCGATCGACTGGAACTTCGGGTCGGGGATGTCGGCGAGGTGGACCACCTCGGCGCCGTTGCGCCTGGCGAGGTCGCGGGCGTTGCGGACGAAGTGGCCCTCGGTCGCGATCGCGAGCTTCGCGCCGCGCTTGGCGTTCGCGACGACGTTCCAGAGGTATTTGGTCGAGCCGGCGCCGTCGGCCGCCTGGACCACCGCCAGCGGGCTCTCCGGATGGACGTGCACTTCGAAGCCGCGCGCGCGCCAGTAGTCGACCATGTCGGTCCGGAAGATGGTGTGGACGCCGCAGTAACTGCCCCACAGGATCACGCGGGCGCGGTCGAGGCGGTCGCGGTCGGCGGCGGAGAGCTTCGAGATGCGGGTGTTCATCCCTTCGTCGCCACCGCCCCACTGGTACTGCTGCTCGTCGGGGATGCCGCACCACCAGCAGGCGGCGCGGCCGAGGTGCTTGTCGGGGACGAAGAGGACGCGCCTGCCCTGGGCGAGCGCCCACTTCAAGACGTCCTTCGCGTTGCTCGAGGTGCAGACGGCGCCGCCGCTCTCTCCGGCGAGCGCCTTCACGCGCCCGCTCGTGTTCATGTAGGCGACGACGGTGAGCTCGTCGCCGTAGCGGCGGCGCAGCTCGTCGACGGCGGGCGCCACGTGGTGCTCCTTGGCGTACATCTCCAAGGTGCAGCCGGCGCGCGGATTCGTGATGAAGACCTGCTGGTGCGGGTGGGCGAGCGTCGCGATCGCGTCGGCCATGAAGTGGACCGCCGACTCGACGATGAACTCGGCCCCGGCGTTCGTCCGTGCTTGCAGCGCCAGCTCGTACGAGTCGGCGACGCGGCCGCCGTAGTGCTCGACGAGCTTGACGATCTCTCCGCCCATGTAGTAGTGCGCGAGCAGCAGGAGCTTCGGCCCGAGCTCTTTCCTCGCCGGCTCGAGGTAGCGGTCCATCCAGGGCAGGACGCTCTCCGGAGTCCGATCGGGAAGTCCGAGGTACTCCTCCGCGTAGGGCTTGAACTCCTCCTGGTACCAGTCGAGCGGCAGGTCGGTCTGGCAGATCGGCAGCCCCGGCTCGATGCGGATGCCGCTGCTGACGAAGAGCCGATCGATCGTGCGCGTCGCGCCGGTGGACATGGCGCGTCTTTCTAGTGAAGCTTTCGCCATGCACCAACCCGCGACGCTGGTCGAGTGCCCGCGCGACGCCTTCCAGGGGATCCGCGCGCTCATTCCCGCGGCCAGGAAGGTCGCCCACCTCGAGGCGCTCGTCGCGGCGGGTTTCCGCGCCATCGACTTCGGCTCGTTCGTGTCGCCGAAGGCCGTTCCGCAGATGGCCGACAGCGAGGAGGTCTTCGTCGAGCTGGAGAAGCGGGGCAAGACGGCGGGCGTCGAGTGGATCGGCATCGTCGCCAACGAGCGCGGGCTCGAGCGGTTGCTCGCGCTGCCCGGCGTGACCACGGCGGGCTTCCCGTTCTCCTGCTCCGACACGTTCCAGCGCCGCAACACCAGCGCCTCGATCGAGGCGACCTGGGCGCGGCTCGACACGCTGGTGAAGGAGACGCGCCGCGCCGGGCGCCGGCTCAAGGTCTACCTCTCGATAGCGTTCGGCAATCCGTTCGGCGACCCGTGGTCGCCGCCGCTCGTGGTCGAGTTCGCGCAGAAGCTGATCGACCGCGGCGTCGAAATCCTCCTGCTCGCCGACACGGTCGGGACGGCGCGGGCGGAGACGGTCCGGGAGCTCTGCGACGCGGTCGGCGCGCAGACGCGCGGGCTCACGTTCGGCGTGCACCTGCACGCGCGGCGCGGCGACTTCGCGCCCAAGGTCGACGCGGCGCTCGCGGCCGGCTGCCGCCTCTTCGACGCGGCGCTCGGCGGCGTGGGCGGCTGCCCCTTCGCGGGCGACGACCTCACGGGAAACCTGCCGACCGAGGAGCTCGCCGCCCACCTGAAGGGGCGGGGCTTCGAGACGGGGCTGGAGCCTTCGCGGCTCGCGGCCGCGGCGCGCTCGGCCGCGGCGATCCTCGCCGAGTTCGGCGCGCCCCAAGAGGGCGTCCCTTCGAGCGAGGCGGCCAAGTGAGCCCGGCCGCGCTCGTCACGGTCGAGGCGCGCGGCGCCTGCCGCATCCTCACGCTGAACCGTCCCGAGGTGAAGAACGCCCTCTCCCCCGAGCTCGTCGTCGCGCTGCAGCGCGAGCTCGAGAGCGCCGGCGGCGACGCGGACGTGCGCGGGATCGTGCTCACCGGCGCCGGCCCCGACTTCTGCGCCGGCGCCGATCTCAAGGCGCTGCAGGCGCTGTCGGCGAAGTCGCGCGAGGAGAACCGCGCCGATTCGCGCCAGCTCGCCAAGCTCTTCGTCGCGATCCACACCTGCCCCAAGCCGGTGGTCGCCGCGGTGCGCGGCTTCGCGCTGGCGGGCGGGAGCGGGCTCGCGTGCGCGTGCGACCGCGTCGTCGCGGCGGGCGGCGCAACCTTCGGGTTCACCGAGGCGCGCATCGGCTTCGTGGCGGCGATCGTGTCGCGCTTCCTGGTCGACTGCGTCGGGATGCGCGTCGCGCGCGAGCTGCTGCTCACGGCGCGGCGCGTCGAAGCGTCGGAGGCGGCGGGGCTCGGCATCGTCGACGAGGTCGCGCCGGACGGCGCCGACGCGGTGGAGCGGGCGCTCGCCTGGCTCGCAACGCTCGCGCCGTGCGCGCCGGCGTCGATCGCGCTCACCAAGAAGCTGCTCGCCGGGCTCGCCGGCCGCGACCTCGCGTCGGCCATGGATTTCGCCGCCGAGCTCAACGCCGAGACGCGCGCGACCGCCGACTGCAAGGAGGGCGTGGCGGCGTTCCTCGAGAAGCGGAAGCCCAAATGGCTCGCGCCCGGCTCCTGACCGTCGTCGCCGCGCTGGTCGCGGGGGCGGTCGTCTCGGAGCTCGCGCTGCGCTGGTTCTGGCCGGGCGAGGTCGAGACCGAGCTCCTGCGCGAGCGCGTCGCGCCGTTCGAGCTGAAGGAGATGAAGCGCTACAGCCGCGACCCGATCCTCTACTACGAGCTGCAGCCCGACGGCCACTTCGAGCGCGAAGGCGTCCAGTTCGTCTTCGACAGCGAAGGCGTCCGCGTCCCGGCCCATCCGGTCGTCCACGCGCCCGACGCGACCGGCGCGACGATCCGGTTCGCGCTGATCGGACCCTCGACGGCGTTCGGGTGGCGCGTCGACTTCGACGTCGCCTACGGCGAGCAGCTGCGCCGCCGCCTCGAGGCGCGCTGGAAGCGGCCGGTCGAGCTGCGCGACTTCGGCATCCCGGCCTTCAACTCGGTGCAGGAGACGCGGCTGTTCGAGACGCGCGTGCTGCCGTGGCGTCCCGACTTCGTGGTCTGGAACTACGACCACCGCGACGCCTACCCGATCCTGCAGAAGAGCGACCCGGTCGGCCTCCCGCCCGAATACGGCGACAACGCGCTCCACTCGGCCGTCGTGAAGCTGCTGCTCCGCCGCGTGCGCGAGCACGAGCTCGAAGCGCGCCGCTTCGAGGACCGCGCCTACACGACCCACACCGGCTATCTCACCTCGGGCTACGACTACGACGTGCACCTCGCGGCGCTCGAGCGGATGGCGGGGCTCGCCGCGCAGGCGAAGGTGCCCGTCGTCCTCTTCATCCACGACGTGATCCTCAAGTCCCCGCCGGCCGACGCCGGCCACTTCGAGGAGCTGCACCAGCCGCTGCTCGCGTTCTTCGCGAAGCGAACGCCGTCGCTCCACGTGCTCGACCTCTTCCCCCGCTACCAGGAGGTGATGGAGGAGCGCGGCTGGAAGAACCTCAGCGCGTGGTGGATCTCGCTGCAGCCCATGGACGCCCACCCCAACGCCGAGGGCCACGCCTTCGTGGCCGACGAGCTCGACCGCTTCATCGCGACGCTCCCGCACGTGGGGCCGAAGTAGGCGCGAGCCAGCGCGGACGGCTCAGGACGTCTTCAGGCCGACCTCGCGCGAGAGTTCCGACACGACCTGCTCACCTACGCTCGATCCGAGGTCCGCGAATGGAACGACCGGATGGGTGACGAGCTCGACCCGGGTTTCGGTGGGAGAGACGGGGCGCAGCACGGCGACGATCTCGACGACGGGGGTCGCCGCGTCGTCCGCCGTTCCCGCACGCACGGTTCGCGGCGTCGACCGATCGACCCGGACCCAGCGTGCACCGGCGCGTGGCAGCACGGCGAGCAGCGCCTTCAGCGTCGATTCCTCGTCGCGCTCGACGACTCCTTGGGAGCGCCAATCCGCGGAGTGGTCCGTGCGTCGCATCCAGCCGACGGCCCACGGACCTCCCCATAGAGCGGCGAACACCATCAACAGCAGCACGCCGATCCAGGGGTATCCGGTCCCGATCATCCCGAACGCGATCGCGGGCAGCGCGAAGAGCGCGTTTCGCATGCGGGTCTCCCGTCGCCCTCACTTCAGCGTGTAGGCGAACGTCGGCAGGATCGGCGGCGTCTCGATCAGCACCGCGGTGGCGGCCGGCACCGCGAGGAACGCCAGCACGGCGTAGATCCACCAGAAGCGGCTGCGCCACAGCCGGACCGGCGCGCCGACGATCGTCGTGACGGCGCTCGCCATCACTTCGCTCCGAATTCCCGGGCCAGCGCCGGAAGCACCTGCGCCAGCCGCTCGTACTCCTCGGGCCGGTTGTAGGCCTGCGCGGCGATGCGCAGCAGCCGCTTGGGCGGCGCGGGCCACGCGGGGAGCGGCACCTCGATCTTGTGGCGGTCGAAGAGCGCGGCCTGCAGCGGGTCGCCTTCGAGCGGCGACGGCGTCGCCTTCGCGTCGGGCAGCGGCACGGCGGCGAGCGAGCCGACCATCGACTCGGGGCAGGGCGCCGCGATCTGGAGCGCGTCGAGCAGGCGCGCGCGTCCGTGCAGCGCGAGCTCGTGGTTGCGGCGGCGCAGCTCGTCCCAGCCGCCGGGATGGAGCGAGGCCATGAACGAAATGGCGTCGGGGATCACGAGCCACGGCGTCGGATCGAAGGTGCCCGGCCAGTCGAATTCGAGTCGGAAGCGGCTGCGGTCGGTGCGGCGAGAATTCGCGCCGTGGCTGATCGGGAGCGGCCGGATCCCCGCCTGCTTGTCGCGCCGCACGTGCAGCAGCGCCGAGCCCTTGGGCGTGCACATCCACTTGTGGCAGTTGCCGGTGTAGTAGGCGGCTCCCAGACGATCGAGCTCGAGCGGGAGCTGGCCGGGGCCGTGCGCGCCGTCGACCAGCGTGTCGATCCCCTTCTGGGCCAGCGCGCGCACGATCGCCTCGAGCGGGAAGACCAGCCCGGTCGGGCTGCTCACGTGGTCGACGAGCGCGAGCCGGGTGCGCGCCGTCACCTTCGCCAGCACGCGTTCGAGGACGACGTCGGGCGAGGCGATCGGGAAGGGGATCGCGGCGACGACGACCTTCGCGCCCGCCTGCTCCGCGACGAAGTCGAGTGCGTTGCGGCTCGCGTTGTACTCCTGGTCGGTCGTGATCAGCTCGTCGCCGGAAGCGAACTTCAGGCTGCGCAGCACCGTGTTCACGCCGGCCGTCGCGTTGGAGACGAAGGCGAGGTCGTCCGACGAAGCACCGACGAACTTCGCGAGCGCGCCGCGCGCCGCGTCGAGGTGCTGCTCGATCTCGCGATGGAGGAAGAGCACCGGCTCGCGCTCGAGGCGGCGCATCCATTCGCCCTGCTTCGCGAGCACCGGCTCGGGGCAGGCGCCGAACGAGCCGTGGTTCAGGAAGACGACCTCGGGATCGAGGTTCCAGTGGCGGCGCAGGTCGGTCGCGGCCGCGGCGGGACTCTTCGCGGGGATCATGCGTGGGGGCTCGCGCTTGGCGCAGGGACGGGCGCGCGGCACAGTAGCACCCGGGGCCGACGGAGGGGATCGCAGCGATGGCGCGCGCGACGCGGGGGTTGCTCGCCGGGATCCTCCTGCTCGCGGCGGCGCTGCGGCTGCTCGGCATCGGCTTCGGGCTGCCCTACCCGTACGCCAACGTCGACGAGCACATCGTCACCGACCGCGCGCTCGGCTTCCTGAGCGGCGACCTCGACCCGCACTACTTCGCCTACCCGTCGCTCTGCTTCGAGCTCCACGCGCTCCTCGCGTGGCTGCAGTTCGCGGTCGGATGGATCGGCGGGCGCTGGGCGTCGCTCGCGGAGTTCCGCGCCGCGTGTTGGGTCGAGCCGGGGCTCGTGCTGCTGCCGGGGCGCGTCTTCGTCGCGCTGCTCGGCGTCGCGACCGCGTGGGCGGCGGGGCGCGCCGCGGCCGAGCTGGCGCGCGCGCTCGTGCCGGAGGGCGACGCGCCGCTGCGCCGTTTCGTCCGCCGCCTCGCGGCGCCGATCGGGACGCTCGCCGTCGCGACCTGCCTCCTCCACGTCGCGAACTCGCGCACGATCACGGTCGACATTCCATGTGTGTTCTTCGGCTCGCTGGCGCTGGCCCACGCGCTGAGCCACGCGCGCGGCGGCCGCCGGAGCGACCTGCTGCTCGCCGCGCTGCACGCCGGGCTCGCCGGCTCGAGCAAGTACTACGGGGCGCTCTTCGCCTTGCCGGTCGCAGCGGCCGCGCTCGCCGCAGCGTCGCGCGCCGGAGCGCGCACTCTGCCCCGCGCGCTGCGCTCGCTCGCGATGGCGGCGGCCGTCACGCTCGGCGCGTTCCTGGTGACGTCGCCCTACGTCCTCCTCGACGCGGCGGCCTTCCGGCGCGACTTCGCCTTCCTCGAGCAGCACGTGGAGAGCGGCCACTACGGCTTCGACCCCGCCGCCAACGGCGCGCTCGAATACGCCCGGATCCTGGCGAGCGAGCAGGTCGGCCTCGCCCTCCTGATCCCGGCCGCGCTCGCGACCCTGTTCCTGCTCACGACGCCGCGCGCGCGCGCCGCCGCGCTCGTGCTCGCGCTGCAGCCGCTGGTCCACTTCGCCCTGATCGCCCGCTTCCGCGCGCAGCCGGGCGACTACCTGCTGCCGCTCCTGCCGGCGCTCGCCGCCGCGACCGGCGCCGCCGTCCCCCTCGTCGCGACCCGCCTCGCCGCCCTCGCGCAGCCCGCGAAGCAGCGGCGCGTCCGCCTCGCCGTCCTCGTCGCCTTCGCGCTCCCGCTCCTCTGGAACGCCCGCCCGAGCCTCGAGGAGGGCATCGCGCTGCGCCGCCCCGACACGCGCGTCCTCTTCCGCGAGTGGGCCGCGCGCACCTGGCCCGACGGGACGAAGGTCGCTTCCGACTCCTGGCTCGAGCTCCCGCTCACGCGCGACTGCCTCGACTTGATCGCAGCCGAGCGAGCGAACCCCCGCCCGATCCCGCTCCGTCGCGGCCGCGACTGGCCCGACGAGCAGTTCGAAGCCCTCCTCACCGCCGCCCGCAACTCGCCCCCCCAGGTCGCCTTCGACTTCCTGCGATTGCTCCCCCGCGAGCTCGACCTCGGCGACGCCCTCCTCCCGCTGCTCCGCGACGCCGGCTTCCGCTGGCTCGTCCTGAACGACATCAACATCGCCCGCACCCTGCGCGTCCGCCCCCAATTCCCCGCCCGCGCCGCCCTCTACGAGCAGCTGCAGGACGGCCCCTGGGTCGTCGCCCGATTCCCGGCGCGACCCGAGGACGGAAGTGGCCCGACGCTCCTCCTCTGCGACCTCGAGAAGATCCCGAAGAAGGAGAAGTGAGGCGGCGGGACGGGGCGCGAATGCACCGCACGGGGATCGAAGCGACTGGCGACCGCCATTGGGCGCCGACGACGAGACTGACTAGGACCACTTCCGGGCAACTCAGCCACGCCATTCAGTCATTCACGATGCAGGGCGAATGGCTCGGCGTTGTGAACCCGGATGCCCCGCCGCTCTTCTTCGACCGGCTCCGCCCTGCCCCTCGCGCCTGCGTGCGCCCTACAACGCCCGCAGCACAGCAATGACGTCAGGACGTCGTGCGAGGACCGTGCGAAGAGGCCGCGGGAGAAGACCTCGTTGAGGGAGGGCCTCCAGCGACCGTCGACCACTGAATCAGCTGCAGGCACGGTCCCATAGGTCGCGCAGTCCGCCGAGGCCGCCTCTGTTCAGCTGGGTCTTGCGGCCGAGGGCAGCCCTCATCGAAACGAGGTCTTCTCCCGCGGCCTCTTCACCCCCGCCCTCGACGTCCGCTCGAATTCTTCTTCCCGCCGCGCGCGCCTTACGGCGCCGTCGCCGCCATCGGCAGTGCCGGCGGCCGGCCCGCGCTGCGGCGGTTCAGGAGGGAGCCGATGCCGACGTAGAAGAAACCGAAGGCAAACAGCGAGATGAAGACGACCACCATCCAGATCCGGTTGATCGCCCCGATCCAGACGATCGCGCTCATGTAGAGCCCGAAGGCGATCTCGACCAGCGGCATCAGGCCGACCAGGCTCTTGTACCGCTGGCTCGGCTTCGCGCGCTCGCCGTCCTTGACCGCGTACTTGGGGGTGCGCACGAACGGCGTCTGGTGGGAGCAGAGCGCCTCGATGACCGCGCGCGCGTTGTTCACGGCGAGGCCGATCCCGAGCGCCAGCACCGCCGGCAGGTACTTGAGGCCGCTGCGCCAGCCCGGGTCGACGTCGCGCTGCGCGGCGACGTAGAAGGAGAGCACCGAGGTCGTCGCGAGCACGAAGACCGACCAGTCGAAGAGCTCGCTCGAGAGGCGACCCGGCTCCGCCAGCCGCGCCTGCAGCGCCGGCAGCATGAGCAGGCACATGGCGAGCATCAGCGGGTAGCAGACGTTCGCGGTGAGGTGGAAGGTCGCCTCCGACTTCACCTTGAGCGGCAGATCGCTGCGCCAGATGGTCGGGAGGACCTTCAAGCCGGTCTGGATCGACCCCTTCGCCCAGCGGTGCTGCTGCGCCTTGAAGGCGCTCATCTCGACCGGCAGCTCGCCCGGGGCGGTGACCTCCTTCAGGTACACGAAACTCCAGCCGCGCAGCTGGGCGCGGTAGGAGAGGTCGAGGTCCTCGGTGAGCGTGTCGTGCTGCCACCCCCCGGCGTCGGCGATCGCCTCGCGCCGCCAGACGCCGCCGGTGCCGTTGAAGTTGAAGTGGCGGCCCGAGCGGTTGCGGGCGGTGTGCTCGATCACGAAGTGGCCGTCGAGCAGCATCGACTGCAGGCGGGTGAGGAGGCTGAAGTCGCGGTTGAGGTGGCCCCAGCGCGCCTGCACCATCCCGATGCGCGGATTCGTGAAGAAGTCGACGGTGCGCTCGAGCACGTCGGGCTCGGGGAGGAAGTCGGCGTCGAAGATCGCGATGAACTCGCCGGTCGCGGTGCGCAGTCCGTACTCGAGCGCCCCCGCCTTGAAGCCGGAGCGGTCGGGGCGCCGGACGTAGTCGATGTCGACGCCGCGGGCGCGCAGCTCGGCGACCTTGCGCTCGGCCAGCTCCTTGGTCTCGTCATTCGAGTCGTCGAGGACCTGGATCTGGAGGCGGTCGCGCGGCCAGTTCAGCCGGGCCACCGATTCGAGCAGCCGCTCGACGACGGTCGCCTCGTTGAACAGCGGCAGCTGGATCGTGACGCGGGGCGCCTGCGCGAAATGCGACTGCGGCCGCGGCAGGTCGCGTTTGTGCCGGTAGAAGAGGTAGACCAGCAGGTAGCGGTGCGCGCCATAGACCGACAGCACGGCGAGCAGGCCGAAGTAGACGTACAGGACCGTGTCGCGCCAGCCGGCCATAGGACCTGTCAGCTACTCCCCTTCGAGTGCGGACCCGGGTCGAGAGCGCGATCGCCGATCGTCGCGACTGCCATCCGGGGCCCTTCCTTCGCAGGGCACCCGGCGCGCGCCGATCGGCACTCTAGATTCCCCCGTCCGATTGAAACGCGGCATAGTAACGCGACTTCACCGAACGCGGAAAGTGTCGGCTCGCGCCCGCCCGCCGCCCGTCGGCCCCCACTCCCCCAGCGCCCATGTCGACCGACCCACCCAGCGCACCCCGCTCCGAGGCCGAGGACGACCGGCTCGACCTCTACGACTATCCGCTCGACCCCGTTCGAATCGCAACGACGCCCTCCGCCGAGCGCGACGGCGCGCGCCTCCTCGTCCACGACCGGGAAACCGGACGGACGACCCATGGGATCTTCCGTGACCTTTCGAGCCACCTGCGGAGGGGCGACCTGCTCGTGCTGAACGACGCGCGGGTGGTCCCGGCCCGACTGCGGGCGCGGCGCGCCACGGGAGGCGAGGTCGAGGTCCTGCTCCACCCCACGGGCGGCGACGGCGGCACCGACCCCGACGGTGACGAGATCGTGCCAGCGCTGCTGCGGCCGTCGGCGCGCCTGCCGGCCGGCGAGACGCTGACGCTGGACCGAGGGCGCGACGACGGGCTGCGCCTGATCGTCGTCGACCCGCCGGGCGGCGAGCTGCGGCGCGTCCGGATCGTCGGCGGCCTCGCGCGCGCGCTCGAGCAGGGCGAGCTGCCGCTGCCGCCCTACATCGAGCGCGATCCGTCGGCCCCCGACGCCGCCGCCCGCGAGGAGCTCGACCGCGAGCGCTACCAGACGGTCTTCGCGCGCGTCCCGGGCGCGATCGCGGCGCCGACCGCCGGGCTGCACTTCACGCCGCGGCTGCTCGAGCAGCTCGCCGCGGCGGGCGTCGCCGCGACCCGCATCACGCTCCACGTCGGGCCGGGCACCTTCCTGCCGGTGCGCAGCGACCGCCTCTCCGGCCACGCGATGCACGAGGAGCTCTACGAGATCCCGGAGGCGGCCGCCGCCGCCATCGCCGCGGCGCGCTCCGAAGGGCGCCGGGTCGTCGCCGTCGGCACCACGACGACGCGCGCGCTCGAGGCCGCCGTCGCCGCGGACGGGAGCGTCCCGCCCGGCCGCGCGCGCACGCGGCTGATGATCCGGCCGCCCCACCGGTTCCGGGCCGTCGACGGCCTCATCACCAACTTCCACCTGCCCCGGACGACGCTGCTCGCGCTGGTGGCGGCGTTCACGGGACGGGAGCGGCTGCTCGCGCTCTATTCGGAGGCGGCGGCGCTCGGCTACCGTTTCTACTCCTACGGCGACGCGATGCTGCTCACGTGAGCGAACCCGACGCAAACACCGATGCCAGGCGCGCCGCCGAGCTGCGGCGCGCGATCGCCCACCACGACTGGCGCTACCACGTCCTCGACCGGCCGGAGATCGCCGACGTCGAGTACGACCGCCTGTTGCGCGAGCTGCAGGCGATCGAGGCGCGCCGCCCCGAGCTCGTCACCCCCGACTCGCCGACGCAGCGCGTGAGCGGCCAGCCGAGCGAGGGGTTCGCGACGGTCGCCCACGACCCGCCGCTCCTCTCGCTCGACAACAGCTTCGACGAGAAGGAGCTGCGCGAGTGGCACGCGCGCCTCCTCTCGCATCTCGGCGTCGAGACGCTGCCGGGCGACCTCGTCGTCGAGCCCAAGTTCGACGGCCTCTCCTGCAAGCTGCTGTTCGAGAACGGGCGCCTCGTCGTCGGCGCGACGCGCGGCAGCGGCAGCGAGGGCGAGGACGTCACCGCCAACGTGCGGACGATCCGCTCGATCCCGCTCGCGCTGCGCGGAGACGTGCCGCGCCGCCTCGACGTGCGCGGCGAGGTCGTGATCCGGCGCGACCACTTCGAGAAGTTCAACGCCGAGCTGCTCGCGCGCGGGGAGGAGACCTACGCCAACCCGCGCAACCTCGCCGCCGGCACGCTGCGCCAGCTCGACGCCCGCATCACGAAGGCGCGCCCGCTCGAGTTCTACGCCTACGCGCTCGGCCGGGTCGAGGGCGGGCCGCCGCTCGCCTCCCACTCGCAGTCGCTCGAGTGGCTCGAGGGGCTCGGCCTGAAGACGCCGCGCCCCTTCTCGAGGAAGGGCGACCTCGAAGCCGTCCTCGCGCGCTACCGCGAGCTCGAGGCGGGGCGCGACGCCTTCCCGATCGAGCTCGACGGCGTGGTCGTCAAGGTCGACGACCTGGCGCTCCAGGCGCGGCTGGGCTTCCGCTCGAAGAGCCCGCGCTGGGCGCAGGCGTTCAAGTTCGCCGCGCGCCAGGCCACGACCCGCATCGCGGAGATCACGATCCAGGTCGGCCGCAACGGGACGCTCACGCCGGTCGCGCGGCTCGAGCCGGTGGCGCTCGCGGGGGTCACGATCACGAACGCCACGCTGCACAATCAAGACGAGATCGCGCGGCTCGGCGTGAAGATCGGCGACACCGTCCTGATCCAGCGCGCCGGCGACGTGATCCCGAAGGTCGTCCAGGTGATCGAGTCGAAGCGCACCGGCGCCGAGCGCGACTTCACCTTCCCGTCGGCGTGCCCGGCGTGTGGCACGCCGGTCGTGAAGGAGGCCGACCTGGTCGCACTGCGCTGCCCCAACGAGCGCTGCCCCGCGCGCGTGAAGCGCCGCATCGAGCACTTCGTCTCGCGCGCCGCCATGGACGTGGAGGGGCTCGGCGAGAAGCTGATCGGCCAGCTCGTCGACGGCGGGATCGTGAAGAGCCCGGCCGACCTCTACGGCCTCACGCGCGAGGTGCTCGTCGACCTGGAGCGGATGGGCGAGAAGTCGGCGGCCAACGTGCTCGCCAACCTCGAGGCGAGCAAGACGCGGCCGCTCGCGAGCTTCCTCTTCGCGCTCGGCGTCCCGGAGATCGGCGAGGCGGCGGCGGAGGCGATCGCGCAGCCGTTCGGGACGCTCGAGGCGCTGCGCGAGGCGACCGTCGAAACCGTGCGCTCGATCCACGGCATCGGACCGCGCGCCGCCGAGAGCCTGGTCGGCTTCCTGCAGAGCGACGCGGGGCGCGCGCTCCTCGACGAGCTCGCGCGGCGCGGCGTCGCGCCGCGCCGGGTCGAGCGCGGGAGCGGCCGCCTCGAAGGGAAGACGTTCCTCTTCACCGGCACGCTCGGGAAGCTGACGCGCGCCGAGGCCGAGGCGCGCGTGAAGGCCCAAGGAGGCAGCCTCCTCTCCGGCGTGAGCGCGCGCCTCTCCTACCTCGTGGTCGGCGAGAAGCCGGGCAGCAAGCTGAAGAAGGCGCAGGAGCTCGAGGTCGCCGTCCTCGACGAGACGCAGTTCCTCGAGCTCCTCGAAACGGGACCGGCGCCGTGACGCAGCGCACCGCGCGCGCCGCGTGCGCGGCCCTCGCCGTCGCGCTCCTGGCCGGTTGCACGCGCGGGCCGGCCGGGCCGCGCCTGGCCGACGGCCGCCGCCGCGCCGAGCTCGGCAAGCTCTGGCTCGGCGAGGAGCGGATCGAGGAGTTCCCGTGCCGCAACGCCGGCGACGCACCGCTCACGCTGGGCGAGGTGCGGTCGACCTGCGGCTGCCTGATCGCCGGCTTCCAGCCGACGGAGGTGGCCCCGGGCGCGGAGCTGCTCCTGCCGGTGACCTTCCGGGCCGACAAGACGCTCGGCGCGGTGGTGAAGGAGCTGCGCGTCGCGACCAACGATCCGGCGCGCCCCTGGCTCGTCTTCGAGCTCGCCGCCGACGTGGCGCCGCTCTACACGCTCGCTCCGCCGCTGGTCGAGATGAAGGAGCTCGTGCTCGGCGACGCGGCGCGCGTGCACGTGGCCGTCGCCGTCGCCGACGGCAGCGCGGTCCGCTTCGACGAGCCGCGCGTCGACGAGCCCGGATTCTCGGCCGCCTGGCTCGACGCGGGCCGCCGAGAGCTCGAGGTGCGCTTCGACGGCCGCGCCCGCATCGGCAGCCACCTCTTCTCCATCGCGCTGCCGGGCGACCATCCACGCGTGAAGCAGGCGCTCGTGCCGGTCGCGGCGGCCGTCGGCGCGCGGCTCGACTTCCCCGACGGCGACCGCGTCGAGTTCGGCGACGTCGGACGCACGCTCGGCGCGACGCGGCGGCTGCGCGTGTTGCGGCGCGGCGCCGCGCCGCTCGCCGCCGCCCATCCCGAGGCGGCGGTCGTGCTGACCGGGAGCGCCGCGAAGGCGGTGGCGCCGGAGCTGCGCTGGACCATCGACGAGGCGGGCCGCGCGTGGACGCTCGAGGTCGCGCTGCCGGCGCAGGCGCGCCCCGTCCCGCTGGTCGGGCGCATCGACGTGACGCTGCCGGGCACCGACGAGCCGCGCCACGCGCTCACGCTCGCCGGTCGCGTCGTCGACGGCTGAGCCCCCGGGCGCCCTCCGAGGAGCCGCCGGTGCGCTGGCGGCGTTCGTGAATCGCCACCAGCGCGGGCCGCCCGGCGGCCGATATCGGCCCTTGGATCCCCGTCGGAACCACGGGAGGCGTCGTCGCTTGGGTCTCATCACGCAGCTCCTCTCGCGCCTGCGGAACGTCGAGCCGACCGCTCCGACTCCGGCCGCCCCCGTCGAACCGATGGCGCCGCCGCTTCGCAGCGAGAAGAAGCTGACGAAGGAAGGCGCTCCCGACGACGAACGGCGCAAGCGCGAGATCGCCGCTCTGATCGAGAGCTTCCGCCACGGCGTCGTCGACGACCGCTTCCTCGACCTCGACGTCGACCGGCGCTTCATCGAGGAGTTCGAGCAGGCGATCGCCGCCGGCTCGAGCGACGTCGCGCCGCCGCCGGCGTCGGCCTTCGACGTCCTGCGGATGGTCGACGACCCGCAGTTCCCGGTGAAGAAGATCTCGGGCGCGGTCGCGTGCGAGCCGGCGATCGCCGGCGCGGTGCTGACGCTCGCGAACTCGCCGCTCCATCGCGGCGCGCAGAAGGACGAGACGCTGCACGACGCGGTGGCGCGGCTCGGCCAGCCCCCGATGCGCCTCCTGCTGCTCGAGATCGCGCTCCATACGACGCGCGTGAAGGGGCGCCCCTTCGAGCAGTTCTCCGACATGACCTGGAAGCACTCTCTGCTCGCGGCGCAGATCGCCCGCGCGATCGCCGAGAAGGCGCAGCTCGACTCCGGGCACGCCTACGTGGCCGGCCTCTTCCACGACGTCGGCGTGCTCGCCGTGCTCGGCGTGGCGCGCCAGATGGCGCTGAAGGGTGAGCGCACCGTCTCCAAGCAGACGATGCTCAAGCTGATCGCCGCCCACTCCGTGGCGTTCAACGAGCGCGTCATGAAGAAGTGGAGCCTGCCCGCCGCGGTCGCGGCCGCGGTCGTGCACCGCCAGAAGCCCGAGGGCGCGGGCGACCACGCGGGGCTCGCGGCTGCGACGCAGCTCGCCAACGACCTCTGCCGCAACTACGGCTGCTGGGCGCCGCAGCGGACGATCGACTTCTCCTCGCATCCGGCCCTCGCCCCGCTGAAGATCGGCGCGGACCGGCTGCCGAGCCGCGACGAGGTGTTCGTCATGGCCTTCAAAGTGGAAAAGGTCGCGCAGCTGCGCTGATCTCCGGCGCTCCGGGCGACGACGCGCTATCGGGCACGGCGACAGGAGCGCCTGCGGATGACCACGGCCAGGAGTCTCGGCGAGCTCTTCTTCGCGCAGGCGGCGCGTCTGGGAGAGAAGCCGTTCCTCCACGCGAAAGACGCGAAGGGGGCCGGCGGCTGGAAGGCGCGCTCCTTCGCGCGCTGCGCGGCCGAGGTCGCGGCGGTCGCCGACGCCCTCGTGGCGCGCGGCCTCGCGCCCGGCGCGCGCGTCGCGATCCTCTCCGAGAACCGGCCCGAGTGGTTCCTCGCCGACCTCGCCTGCCTCTCCGCAGGGCTCGTCGACGTCCCGATCTACCCGACCAACCCGGAGGGCGAGGTCGAGGCGCTGCTGCGCCGCTCCGGGAGCGAGGCGCTCTTCGTCTCGACGCGGGCGCAATGGCAGCGCATCGCGTCCGCCTGCGCACGCCTGCCGAAGCTGCGCCACGTCTTCCTCTTCGACGACGCGAATGACGGCGCCGCCCCCTCCGCCCGCGCGGCGGGACCGGAGCTGGTGGGCTGGAGCTCACTCGTCGCGAGCGCCGCGCCGCCTAGCCGCACGAACGGCCGGACGAATGGCCGTGGGCACGTCGCCGCCGTCGAGCCGGGCGCCGCCGTGCGCGCGCGCCTCGCCGCGCTCGCGCCGGAGAACGTCGCGACGATCCTCTACACGTCGGGCACGACGGGCGATCCCAAGGGGGTGATGCTCACCCACGGCAACCTGCTCTCGAACTGCGCCGCGATCCTCCAGCACATCCGCGTGACCGAGGCCGACCGCACCCTTTCCTTCCTGCCGCTCTCCCACAGCTTCGAGCGCACCGCCGGCCACTTCGCGCTCCTGATGGCGGGCGGGGAGATCGCCTACGCGACGTCGCCCGAGAAGGTCGCGACCGAGGTGCGCGAGATCAAGCCGACGCTCCTGCTCGGCGTGCCGCGCTTCTACGAGAAGGTGCGCAACCGCATCCTCGGCACGCTCGAGCGCGCGCCCAAGTACCGCCGCGCGCTCTTCGAGTTCGCGCTGCGCGTCTCCGACGAGTGGAGCGCGGCGAAGGAGGCGGGTGAGCCGCTCCCGCTGCGGCTGCGCGTGCGGCGCGAGCTGGCCGACCGCCTGGTCTTCTCGCTCCTGCGCCGCCGCATGGGCGGGCGCGTGCGCTTCTTCGTGTCGGGCGGCGCGCCGCTCGATGCCGAGATCGTGCGCTTCTTCACGCGCGTGGGCCTGCCGCTGCTCGAGGGCTACGGGCTGACCGAGGCGTCGCCGGTGGTCTCCGTCAACCAGCCCGACGTGGTGCGCGCCGGCTCGGTCGGGCGGGTGCTGCCGGGCGTCGAAGTGCGCGTCGCCGACGACGGCGAGCTCCTGGTCAAGGGGCCGAACGTGATGCTCGGCTACTTCGAGCAACCCGACGCGACCGCCGCGGTGCTCGACGCCGACGGCTGCTTCCACACGGGCGACGTCGGCCACGTCGACGCCGACGGCTTCGTCTTCGTCACCGACCGGAAGAAGGACCTGATCATCGGCTCGGGCGGCAAGAACGTGTCGCCGGCGCGGGTCGAGGGGCTCCTCAAGCGCCACCGCCTGATCGGCGACGTCTGCCTCGTCGGCGACCGCCACCCCTATCTCGTGGCGCTGATCGTCCCCGACGAGGGCGCGCTCAAGAACTGCCTCCAGGAGCAGGGTCTCGAGTGGACGAACCGCGCCGGGATGGTCGACCACGAGCGCGTGCGCGCGCTCTTCCGCGATGCGGTGGCGCGCGCGAACGAGGAGCTCGCGCCCCCCGAGCGGGTGCGCCGCTTCGCGCTGCTGCTCGACCCGTTCTCTCAGGAGAACCGCGAGCTGACGCCGACGCTCAAGGTGCGGCGGAAGGTGGTCGAGACGCGCTACCAGTCGCTGATCGGCGCGCTCTACGCCGACGCGCCGGCGGCGGCGGAGGAGGGGGTGCCGATCTGCGTTCCGTAGGGGGCGAACCGAGGGATCGAGCGGAAGAGAGAAGGAACGGACGTCGAGGGCGGGGGTGAAGAGGCCGCGGGAGAAGACCTCGTTTCGATGAGGGCTGCCCTCGGCCGCAAGACCCAGCTGAACAGAGGCGGCCTCGGCGGACTGCGCGACCTATGGGACCGTGCCTGCAGCTGATTCAGTGGTCGACGGTCGCTGGAGGCCCTCCCTCAACGAGGTCTTCTCCCGCGGCCTCTTCGAATCGACCTCGCACGACGTCCGACATCTTTGCTGCGCTGCGGTCGATGCACGGCCCACACAAGATTGACGGCGAGACGAGACCGGACGCCCATCGACGCCTCCCCGTCGACCCAAGAACGAAGCGCGCCTCTCCTCTCCCTTCTTCAATACTAACGCACCGTGGACGAGCAGGGACTCGTCGATGCGCGCGATGCCGGCGAGTTCTGCGTTTCGTACCGCGCACTTCAGGATCGACTCGGCGCTCGCGGCGGCGAACCGTTCGTGCGAGTCAGGGTCGGTTCATCGTCCGCGGCGCAGCAACGATGTCGGACGTCGTGCGAGGACCGTGCGAAGAGGCCGCGGGGAGAAGTCTTCGTGGCGAGAGGGGCTCGCGCGGCCGTCTTCTCTTAGTCAGATGAAATCGACGGTCCCATAGGCCGCGCAGGCAGCCGCAGCCGCCTCTTCACAGTTGGTTCTGGCGGCGGAGGGCACCCCGATCCGCCACGAAGCCTTGCTCCCCG
>DAINBU010000058.1:0-28601 GCA_036732755.1 Planctomycetota bacterium | reverse complement strand
TCGAGCGCGAGCACCGGCGCCGCTTCGGCTTCCTCCTCGAAGGGGCGGCCATGCAGTGCGTCGCGCTCCACGCGACGGCGAGCCGGCCGAGCCGGCTCGGCCGCGTCCGCGCCGCGGCGGCGCGCCGGCCGGCCGCGCGCGCGGCGACGGCGGCACGCGTCGCGACGGCGCCCGTCCGCTTCCGCGCCGGCGCGCCGCCGGTCGCGACGCCCGTCTTCGAGCGCGCGCGTCTCGCCGCCGGGATGCGCGGAGCGGGGCCGGCGATCGTCGTCGAGCCGACCGCGACGACCGTCGTCGAGCCGGGCTTCCGCTTCGCGGTCGACGCGACCGGCTGCCTGATCCTCACACCCGAAGCCTAGGATCGCGCGCCCTCGCACGGAGCTCCGCATGACCCCGCGCACCAAGGTCGCCTTCGTCGGCCTCGGCCCCATCGGTCGCAGCACGCTCTCCTACGCGCTCTTCCGCCCCGGGCTCGAAATGGTCGCGGCGTGCGACCCAACGCCGGAGCTCGCCGGCCGGACGCTCGCGTCGATCGTCGCCGGCGCGCCCGCCTCCGTGCGCGTCGCGCCGTCGCTCGACGCGCTCGCGCAGCTGCCGGCCGGGACCGTCGCGATCCTCTGCACGCAGTCGCACGTGCCGCAGGTCGCCGCCACGGTCGAGACGCTGGTGCGCGCGCGCCTGCCGGTGGTGACGAGCTGCGAGGAGATGGTCCACCCGCGCTGGCGCCACCCCGACTGGGCGGAGCGGATCGACGCGCTCGCGCGCGAACACGGCGTCGCGCTGCTCGGCACCAACGTGAACCCCGGCTTCGTGCTTGACCTCCTACCGGCGACGCTCTCCGACGTCGCACTGCGCGTCGACGGCCTGAAGTGCGAGCGCGTCGTCGACGCGGCGACGCGGCGCGGGCCGCTGCAGCAGAAGGTCGGCGCCGGCCGCTCGGTCGCGGAGTTCCGCGCCGAGGTCGCGGCGGGACGCCTCGGCCACATCGGCCTGCCCGAATCGGCGGCGCTCCTGTGCGAGGCGCTCCGCTTCGGCCGGCCGGAGATCCGCGAGACGATCGAGCCGGTGCTCGCGGCGGCGCCGGTCGAGACGCCGTTCGTGCGCGTCGCGAAGGGCGGCGTGGCCGGGCTCGACCACCGGCTGGTCGCGCGGGCGCCGGGCGGCACGGTCGAGATGACGCTGCAGATGTACCTCGGCGCGCCGTCGACCCACGACCGCCTCGAGCTCGCCGGCGAGCCGCCGCTCGTGCTGCAGGTCGAGGGCGGAACGCCGGGGGACCTCGCGACCGTCGCCGCGCTGCTCAACGCCGCGCCCGCGATGGCCGCGCTCGCGCCGGGGCTGCGCAGCGTCCTCGACGCGCCTCCGCCGGTCTGCCGCTTCCGCGGCTGAGTCTCCCCCGCTTCAGTTCTTGGGGGCGAGGCGGAGCACGCCGTGCTCCGCGTCGAGCGTCATCCGGAAGTGCTGGAGGAAGTTGAGGCCGATGAGCGGCCGCGAGAGCCCCGCCTCTCCGTCGGGCAAAACGACCGCCTCGACGTTGGTGACGCGCGCGCCGTGGAGGTCGACGCTGGCGAGCTTGACGACCGGCGCCTGCACCTTGCCGTTCGCCGTCTCCACCGTGACCATCCGCACCGGCCGGCGCAGGTCGATGCCGATGTCGATGGCGACCGACGTCGGCAGGGCCGTCATGGTCGCGCCCGTGTCGATCACCACGTCGGCGTCGGTCCGGTCGTCGAAGGTCGCGCGCGACCGGATCGCGCCGCCCTTCGGGTCGAAGCGGATCTCGACGGCGTCGCCCGGCCGGCCGCGCGCCGCGTCGGGCGTGAGCGCGGCGAGGATCGCGGAGAGGCTGCGCTCCTGCGACGGGTCGAGTTCGACGACGCGCGCCAGGATGTCGCGCGCGCGCGCCGCGTCGCCCGATTCGTAGTAGGCGAAGCCGAGCGACTTCATCAGCTGCGCGTCCTGCGGGTAGCGCTGCAGCGCCCCTTCGACCAGCGCGACCGCATCGCCCGGCCGGCCGTCGGCGCGCGCGTGCTCGCTCGCGTGGAGGTAGGCCGCGCGCAGCGCGTCGTTCATGGCGCGGTCGGGGGCCGCGCTGAGCTCGAGCGCGCGCTCGAGCGCGTGCACCGCCTCCTCGGTGCGCTCCTCGTCGAGCAGCGCGAGGCCGTGGGCGTAGTGCACGAGCGGCTCGCGGTCGAGCTGCTGCGCGGCGTGCTCGAGCGACGGGAGGAGCTGAGCGACGCGCTCCTGGAGCCGCGCCGTCCGCAGCGCGAGCTGCACGCACGCGGCGGCCGGGCGCGCGCACTCGTCGCGGAGCCGCGGCTCGAGCTCGATCGCGACCAGGTACTCGTCGAGCGCGGCGCCGTACTCGCCGGACGTCGCGTAGAGCATCGCGCGCTCGCGGCGCGCCTCGCCGACCGGATCGAAGACGTTGGCGTTCAGGAGCGCGATCGGCGTCGGATGCGCGGCGCGCAGCCGCTCCGGCAGCGACGCGAGCACGACCACGCGCGCCGACGCGCCGACCGGCGCCTGCGACGGCGCCACGCCGACCGCGCGGCCGCGCGCGTCGAAGAGGAAGCGCTCCGCGCAGGCGGTCTCCACCACCACCGCGATGCTGCCGGGCCCCTCGACGCGGTCGACCGATCCGCAGCGCGCGAGCGGGCCGTTGGACGCCTTCTCGCCCAGCACGTAGAGCGGCGCGCCCGCGACGAGGTCGCGCGCCGGCGCGAGCTCGATCGGCTCGTCGGCGCCGGCGTCGACGATCAGCGCGACGCCGTCGGCGTCGAAGAGCGCGACGTCTCGCGCGACGATCCCGTCCTCGCCGCGCACGAGCTCCGCGGCGCCGTTCAGCGCGTTGGCAGGGACCGCGTAGACGCCGCTGCCGAGCGGGAACGCCGTGGCGCGGCGCAATGTGCGCGCCTTCGCGTCACGCGCGACGATGTCGAGCCGCCGTTTCTCGAGCGGCGCGGAATCGGGGACGGCGGCCGGCGCGGGGGCCGCGTTGGCGGCGGGAACCTCGCCGACGTCGACCGGCACGGGCGCGACGGCCGCCTTCCCGTCCTGGTCGGGCGCGCGCTTCTGCGCCGCGCCTTCTTCGTGCGCCGGCACGGAACCCGATTCCGTCGAAGGCGACGTCGCTTCGGCGAGCCAGCCGCGCAGCCACCACGCCGACCCCGACGCGAGCGCGATCAGGAGCAGCGCCCAGGTGACCGCGCGCCAGCGCGCCACGGTGACCTCGGCGCCGCACGCCGCGCAGGCGCGCGCGCCGGCGGACAGCGCGGACCAGCAGCTCGGACAGCGGCGAGTCGAACTCATCGGGAGGAATCTTCCTCAATCCACTACGGCCAACTTCCATGGGGATCGGACGTAGCGGGTGCTTTCATGGGAGCGAATCGCGCTTCGGGCTGCGCGCAGCGAAGAGGGTTCGCGAGTCGTCCCGTCGCGTTGGCCGCACCTGCGACAGACCGTACCATTCCGGGCCCGCCCCACCGCGGCGGCGCCCGTCCGGCGCATAGCACTCCTGGCAAGGAACTCCCTCATGTTCGCCGCCGCCCTCCTCGTTTCCCTCGTGACGTTCGCGCCGCAGGCCGGCGGCGAGCTCAAGATCCGGACGGAGGGCGGGTTCACCCTCAAGTACGACGACCTCTCCGACAAGGACCTGCAGGCGATCCTCTCCTCGCTCAAGGCCGCGCGCGACATCCTCTCGAGCGCCTACGCGATGCAGGTCGAGGTCGACCCGGTCGTGACGCTGCGCCTGCACCCCGGCGCGCGCCGCATGTCCTGGACGGACGGCGAAGACCGCATCTTCTTCGACTTCCCGAGCAACGAGTACTACTTCATGGCGCAGGCCGCCGACGAGCGCATCATCAAGGTGGCGCTGCCGGCGTTCGTGCAGCTCTGGATGGCGCGCTCGCTCACCAGCATGGCGGGCCTCGACCCGCGCATCGCCGAGTCGATCGTCGAGTACGCCAACTACGTCTACAAGGCGTCGCTGCCGCTGACGCCGGGCAAGGATCTGCTGGGGTCGCCGACCGGGCCGGGACGGGTCTGGCACCAGATCGAGCAGGTCTACCCGGGCACGAGCGGCCTGCTCATGAACTCGCTCGCGACGCAGAAGGTCGCCGGCCACATGCTCGGCGACTATCTGCGCAACACCGCCTTCGCGCTCACCAGCGACGAGCACGTGAAGAAGCTCTTCGACGAGATCTCCCCGCCGATCCCGCTGCTCGCCGCCAAGGACGCGACGCCGAGCCCGCCGCTCAAGTCGATCGGACCGGGCGGCCCGCCCGCTCCGAAGGATCCGGCCCCCGCACCGAAAGACCCGGCGCCTGCCCCCCAGGACGGCGCGGGCGGCGCAGCGAGCGCGAACCCGGCCGCCAAGGGCGGCGGCGCGCCCGTCGCCGAGGAGCCGGCGCTGCGCTGGTCGCGCGTGCAGCTCTTCAACGGCGTCCCGCTCTTCGAGATGTCCGGCCCGCCGATCCCGGCCACCGACCGCCTGCTCGACTTCGAACACGTCTTCGACTGGGCGACGCGCTGGGTCCCCGACGGCGCGGTCGTCGAGTCGCCGCCGACGGTGCGCGGCGTCGACGTCTGGAAGATCTACTTCGAGTTCCGCCACCGCGTGGTGCGCGCGCGCGACGACATCGACTACACGCTCGTCATGCGCGAGTTCCTGGCGCGCTTCGCCGACGCCTCGCTCCACGTCGGGACGACGACCAAGGCCTTCTTTCCGCCCGGCTCACCGCACTGGAGCAGCGTCGTCGGCTTGAGCTTCGCCGAGGTCGGCGGCGCGATCCTCGTCTCCAAGGTGACCGCCGACTCCGAGCCGGAGAAGGCGGGCGTGAAGCGCGGCATGCAGCTGCTCGAGGTCGACGGCCGGCCGGCGGCGCAGGTCCTCGACACGCTCGGCGAGTGCCTGCGCACCTTCGAGTCGAGCTCCTCCGTGCAGCGCGCGCGCGCCTCGGCGCTCTCGCTCCTCCTGTCGGGGATGTTCGGCAGCGAGGCGCAGCTTTCCTTCGCCGCGGCCAAAGGGGCGCCGGAGGGCGCAGGCGTTCTCTCGATCAAGCTCCAGCGCGGGCCGCCGAAAGGGCGCCCGCCCGCCGTCGTCGCGACGCAGTTCCGCCTCGACGGCGTCGGCATCCTCACCGTGCCGCGCTTCGACGGCGACTCGCTGAAGCAGTACGCGGCCGGCCTCGAGGAGCTCGTGAAGAAGGGCGCGAAGGCGATCGTGATCGACCTGCGCGGCAACGAGGGGCAGCGCGAGGGGACGCCGGGCGCGCAGCCGTCGGCGCTCACGGCGCTGATGCGGATCATGCCGAAGGACCTGCCGAAGACGGCGATCGCGACCGAGGTGCTGCGCGACAAGGATTCGTTCGCGAATTCGGTGCAGAACGAGATCGTGCTGCAGGCGCAGCCGGGCGCCGGCGTCTTCGCCGGGCCGGTCGCCGTGCTGATCGACGCGTGGACCGGCGGCGAGGCGGAGCTCTTCGCGGTCGGCATCGCCGCCACCAAGCGCGGGATGATCTACGGCGGGCGCTCGAGCGGCAACGTCACGATGCCCAACCAGTTCGAAAAGGTGCAGCTGCTCGACCGCAGCCGCTTCACCGTGATCTACTCGCGCGGCGCGCTGGCGCGCGTCGGCGGCGAGCCGCTGCAGAGCATCGGCCTGCTCCCCAACGTCGAGGTGACGCCGACGGCCGAGGACGTCGCCGCGGGTCGCGACGCCGTGCTCGAGAAGGCGGCCGCCGCGCTGCTCCGGTGAGCGGCCGCGGCCGGCCGGCCGCGCTCAGAAGTGGATGCGGCCGGTCGTGCTGACTTCGCGGATCTCGCTGCGGTAGACGACGATCTGGCCCTGGTCGACGACCAGGACCACGCGCTCGGCGTCCTCCTTCAGCTTCTTCCCGCGCAGCCGCTGCCCGCCCTTCAGCACGATCGAGACGGCCGGCATGTCGGCCGCCGCCAGGTATTCGGGCGCGCTGCCGTCGAGCACCTTGACTTCGGAGAGCGGGAAGGTGAATTCGCCGTTCGTCACGGCGAGCGTGATCTGCTCGTTCTTCACGCGCTTCAGGCGGCCGCGCATCGTGTAGCCGTTCTTCAGCTCGACGATGGTGTCGGTCTTCTTGACCGGGCCCGTCGACTTCGCGTTCGCGGGTCCCGGCATGACCCGGGCCGGGCGGATCGGCTGGCGCGGATCGATGATCACCGTGGTCGGATTGGGCTGCTTCGCCGGCGTGCGCGCGAACGGGTCCTTCGACGGCGTGCCCGGATCGCCGGCCGGGCCGGGCGCCGGCGGATTCGCCTGCACCACCGGGATCGACGAGGAGGGGTCGCTCTTCGGCGCGGACTCGGGGTCGGTCGGAGCGGGCGCGGCCTTCGGGTCCGGCTTGGCGTCGACCGGCTTCGTCGGCTCCGGCTTCGGAGCGGCCTTCGACGGCTTCGGCGCCGGCTTCGCGGTGTTGGGATCGGAGGTCGGCGTCGCGGCGACGTCGGTCGGTTCGTCCTTCGGCCAGTAGTTCTTCCATGCGTACCAGCCGCCGCCGCCGAGCGCCGCGACGAACAGGATGCCGGCCGCGCGCGCGAGCGGACGGCGCGTCGACTTCGGCCCCGCCCTCTTCTTCGCCTGCTTCAGCTCGGGCTCGGGCTCGGGCGCCTCTTCCGGAGCGTCCTCCAGCGGCGGCTCCTGCGCGGCCGGGTCGAACGCGGGCGGCAGTTCCGCAGCCGGCGCGTCCATCGGCGCGATCGCCTGCGACTCGACGTCGGCGATGCGCGCCGCGACGTCGGCGTCGGCGGGCATCTCGTGCGCCGGCGGAGCGCCCTGGCCCGATCCGGTCTCTCCGGAAAAGTCGTGCATGTCGGAGACGAGGCGCGACGCCTCGGCGTCGCGCCGCAGGTCGTCGCCCGGCATCTTCGCGGACGGCCGCGCGCCCGTCGGGGCGCCGCCGGCTTCGCCAGCAGCCGACACGAGGTCGTCGTCGACGAGGAGCCACTCCTCGGTCGCATCGTCGCCGCCCGACGCCTTCACGCGCGGCGCGGTCTCGCCGACATCGAGCAGGAAGCTGTCTTCGGGCAGGAAGTTGCCCTTGTCGTCGCCCGTCGCACGCGGCGGCGCTTCCTTGCGCGGCGCGGCGTTGGGATCGCCGCCCGGCTCCCCGGGGCTCTTCGTTTCGTCGCGATCCATCGGCTCTTTGGCCATCGAACGAGCCCCCGCTCCTCGGCTGCGCGTCCCGGCCGGAACCGGCAGGATCGCTCCGTCCTTGATCGGACGGGGTCGCATCGGGGATTGAGGTGCTCTCGGGGGATGGTGGAAAAAAGCTCCCGCCGCGCGTCGCATCGCGGCCGCCGCCGCGGTTCAATGTCGCCCCGACGCGCGCCGCGCCGCGTCGAGCCGGCTCCCGGACGAGACCGAGGAGCCGGCGGTCGCTTCCGCGAGCGCCGGCCGCCAGGGAGGTGCGATGCCGCTGCCAGGATCGACGACGGGGGGCGCCCGCCGCCGCCTCGGCCGGCTCGCCGCGGGCGCGCTCCTCTGCGCCGCTGGCTGCACCGGGGTGTCGCCCTACATCGAACACAGTTATGTGCGCGCCGCGGCGCCCGTCCTCTTCGAGCCGATCCACAACATCGAGCACGACGACTCGGGCCCCTGGTACGGCGGGAACACCGCGTACGGCACCTACATCGAGCAGGACAAGATGCACGCGACCGGGCTCGAGTTCGAGTACGCGCTGCGCCGGCTCGGGAACACCAGCCCGATGGACGGCTGGTGCCACTCCTTTTACGGCGGCGTGCGCCGCTTCTGGAACCTCGACCAGAGGATCCGCCCCCACGTCGGCGTCGGCGGCGTGTGGGAGGACTTCGACGTGCGCTTCCAGCCTTCGGGCCACGACTCGTCGGGCTTCGGCCTCTACGCCGACATCGGCCTCGACTACATGATCACGCCCTACCACTCGATCGGCGTGCGGCTGCGCGACCAGGCGCGCTACGAGTACGCCGACCAGAACCACGGCATCGTGAACGGCGTCGAGTTCGCCCTGGTCGCCACGTGGAACTTCTGATGGGACGCGGGCACGACGGCGCGACGAAGCTGCGGCGCGCGCTGCTCGCCGCCGCGCTCGCGGCGGGCGGCTGCGGGACGCAGGGCCCGCTGCCGGTCGACCTCCCCCCCGCGCACGCGGTCGCGCTCCCCGCCGCGCTCTCGACCGAGACGATCGCGGTGCTCGACTTCGAGGACGCGCGCCCCGAGTTCGAGCGCAGCGAGGCGGCGATCGACGAGCTCTTCATCGGCGGCCGCTTCCTCGCCAACGACCGCTTCTGGGGCTTCCATGCCGTCGGCGGCGACCTGCCGGAAGATCCCGCCGTGCCGCCCGACCTGCACGCGCGCGTGACCGGGTCGGCCGCCTTCTCCTGGTACCCGTTCCCCAACCACGGCATCGGCAAGCCGCTGCCCGCGCCGGTCGCGCTCGGCCTCGCCGACTACGTCGCGCTCCATCTGGAGCAGCGCGGCATCTTCGGCCGCGTGGTGCGGGCGCGCGACGTCGAGCAGGCGCGCGCGGCGCGCGCGACGCTGCTGCTCAGCGGCCGGATCGTCCGCTTCGGCGCCATGTTCGCCGAGGTGAAGGACCCCTTCGCGGTGCGCTCCGACGACCCGCGCGACTGGCGCATCGTCGCCGCCGCCGACTACCGGGTCGAGGTGCGCCGCGTCGAGGACGGCTCGCTCGTGCTCGACCGCGAATGCCTCGGACGCGACGAGGAGAGCCACCTCTTCGACGAGCTGGCGCGCTTCCGCGGCTCCGGGACGGTCGGGCGCTACACCCTCTCGCAGTCGCACATGCCCGAGCTCGCGGCGGCCGACCTGGCGAGCCACAGCCGCCGCTCCCTCGAGCGCGCCACCGTCCCGCTGATCGCCGCCGTCGAGGCGCGCATGCGCGAGAGCCCCGGCGCGCAGTGATTTCCGTTCCGGGCGGCGCGCCCCCGCGTGCGGTCCGTTCCCGATGGCGGAAAGCTCCGCGACCGCTGCTGGAGGGCGGCCCGTCCGGACGAAGAAACCCCACGCGGTCGGGCGCCGGTTCGCGTGCGGAGCGGTTCGAATGGGGGTCGAACGCGAGACAACGCAGCTCCTCGTCGTCGACGACGACGACGCGATGCGGCGGCTGCTGCGCCGGCAACTCGACGGCGAGGGCCATGCGCTCGCCGACTGCGCCGACCTCGCGGGCGCGCGCCGGCTGCTGGGCGAGCGCCGGTTCGATCTCGTGCTCCTCGACCTCCACCTCGGCGGCGAATGCAGGCTCGCGCTGCTCGAGAAGCCCGGCCTCGAACTGCCCCCCGCGATCATCCTGTCGGGCGCCGGCGACGACGAGGCGATCCGCCGCTCCTACGAGCTCGGCGCGGTCGACTTCCTGCAGAAGCCGGTGTCGGGCGTCGTGCTCAAGTACCGCGTGCTGCACGCGCTGAACGTCCGGCGCATGGTGCGCGAGCTCGAGCAGAGCCGCACCTGCCTCGCCCGCGCGCAGCGCCTCGCGCGCGTCGGCAGCTTCGAGATCGACCTCGCCACCGACACCGTCGAGCTCAGCGACGAGGCGCGCCGCATCTGGGGGCTGCCCGAGGGGTCGCAGCAGACGTCGGTCGAGGCGCTGGCGCAGGTCGTCGCTGCACCCGAGCGCGACGCGTGGAGCGACTGGCTCCTGCGCGCGGCGACCGGGCAGCCGGTCGACCCGACCGAGCACCGCCTGGTGCGCTTCGACCAGACCGAGCGCGTCGTCCGCATGCAAATGGAGAAGCGGTCGGAGGCGGGGAGCGCCAACCTGCTCGGCGTCGCGCACGACGTCACCGACCGCCGCCACGCCGAGGACGAGCTCGCCTACCAGGCGCGCCACGACGAGCTGACCGGGCTGGGCAACCGCCAGCAGTTCCTCGAGGGGCTCGGCCGCGCGATCGCCGCGGCCAAGGAGAGCCGGCGCAGCGTTGCCGTGCTCTTCCTCGACCTCGACCGCTTCAAGGACGTGAACGAGTCGCTCGGCCACGCGGCCGGCGACCACCTGCTGGTCACGGTGGCGGCGCGCCTGCGCGAGCGGCTGCGAACCAGCGACGTGCTGGCGCGGCCGGCCCGCGAGGGCGAACCGGTCCCGCCGATCGCGCGCCGCGGCGGCGACGAGTTCCTGCTGCTGATCGAGGGGCTCGCCGACCCGCGCGACGCCGCCAAGATCGCGCGCCGCATGATCGACGCCCTCGAGCAGCCCTTCCTGATCGGCGGGCGCGAGGTCTACGTCACCAGCTCGATCGGCATCGCCGCGTGGCCCGACGACGACGCGCAGCCCGAGCACCTGCTGCGCTGCGCCGAGGCGGCCATGTACCACGCCAAGCAGCAGGGGCGTGCGCGCTTCGCCTTCTTCTCTCCCGACATGAACCGCTCCGCCGAGCAGCGCATCGAGCTCGAGGCGCGCCTGCACCATGCACTGGAGAGGAACGAGCTCGAGGTCTGGTACCAGCCGCGCGTCCGCCTCGCCGACGGGCACGTGATCGGCATGGAGGCGCTGCTGCGCTGGCGCCACCCCGAGCTCGGGCTCGTGTCGCCGGGCGTCTTCATCCCGGTGGCGGAGAAGACCGGCCTCATCCTGCGGCTCGGCCGCTTCGTGCTGCGCGAGGCGTGCGCGCAGACGCGCCGCTGGCACGGCCAGGGCTTCGCCGGGCTCAAGATCGCGGTCAACCTCTCGGCCGAGCAGTTCCGCGACGACGAGCTCGCCAACTCGGTGGTGCAGATCCTCGCCGACACCTGGCTCCCCGCGCCGTGCCTCGAGCTCGAACTGACCGAGACGATCCTCATGCGCGACATCGAGCGCACCTCGCGCGTCCTGAAGGAGATCAAGAGCCGCGGCGTGCAGGTGGCCGTGGACGACTTCGGCATCGGCTACTCGTCGCTCAACTATCTGCGCAGCTTCCCGATCGACTCCCTGAAGATCGACCGCGCCTTCGTGCGCGAGCTCACCACCAACGCGCACGACGCCGCCATCACGTGCGCGATCATCGCGATGGCCCACAGCCTCCACCTCGGCGTCGTCGCCGAGGGGGTCGAGGAGGAGGCGCAGGTCGAGTTCCTGCGGCGCGAGCGGTGCGACGAGGTGCAGGGCTTCCTCTTCGGCCACCCGGCGCCGCCCGCCGAGATCACGCGCCTGCTCGAGGCGCAGCTGGTCCATCCCATGGTGCCGCCGGCACCGGTCGCGCCCACCATTTCGCCCGTCTGAGCGCGCGCCGCGGGGCGCGGTGAACGACCGGGCGACGCGCGCGGTTGCACGCCCGGCCCGGTGCCGGGGCGGTGGTTTCCCGGCGCGGCCCGCCGGCTAGTTTGAGCGCCCCGCTCTGCCGCACCGCCTGGGGGGATTCCATGGACGAGCCGCGCAACGACGAGGCGCTCCGCCCGACGCGCACGACGTGGGCGGTCGCGCTGGTGGTCGCGCTCGCCGGCTACCTCGTCTGGCAGTTCGTCCCGAACTCGCCCGCTCTGCTCGACCCCGACACGGCGCCGCGCTCGGTCGCGCAGCGCGACGACCTGACGACCGAGGAGAAGCGGGTCACGCAGCTCTTCCAGACTGCGTCGCCATCGGTCGTCTACGTCCGCAACCGGACTGTCGTCGCGGTGCCGCGCGACGTCGGCGGCACCGTGCGCCGCGACCCGACCGTGCTGCAGGAGGGCACCGGCTCCGGCTTCATCTGGACCGGCGCCGGCTTCATCGTCACCAACTACCACGTGATCCACGTCCCCAAGGAGCTCGAGGCGTCGCGGCAGCTCGAGGTGACGCTCTCCAACCACGAGAGCTTCGCGGCGCAGGTGGTCGGCCAGGAGCTCGAAAAGGACATCGCCGTCCTGAAGATCGGGGCGCCGCAGAACGTCCTGCCGCCGATCGCGGTCGGGAGCTCGGGCGACCTCCTGGTCGGCCAGTCGGTCTACGCGATCGGCAACCCGTTCAGCCTCGACCAGACGCTCACGCACGGGATCATCAGCGGCCTCGACCGCGACATGCCGGCCAAGTACTTCGAGGCGCAGCGCGGCCAGCACTGGATCACCGGCGTGATCCAGACCGACGCGGCGATCAACCCGGGGAACTCGGGCGGCCCGCTCCTCGACAGCGCCGGCCGCCTGATCGGCATGAACACCGCGATCAAGGGCGAGACGGGCGAGAACACCGGCGTCGGCTTCGCCGTCCCGGTCGACACGATCAACCGCATCGTCACCGACATCCTGCGCTACGGGCAGGCGCGCCGCCCCGGCCTCGGCGTCACGGTGAAGCTCTTCCCCGAGGGCGTCGCGATCCACGACGTCTTCAAGGAGGGCGGCGCAGCGCGCGCCGGCCTCAAGAGCGGCACGTTCAAGACCGTCGGTACCACCCGCCAGGGTGAGCCGATCGAGGCGCTCGTGACCGCCGACCTGATCCTCGGCGTGAACGGCAAGCCGGTGCGCAGCACCGAGGACCTCTTCCGTGAGCTCGACCGCCACCAGGTCGGCGAGAAGATGGACCTCCTGATCCAGCGCGCAGGCGAAAAGCTCCACGTCGAGGTCGAGCTCTCCTACCTGCCGCCGCAGTGAGCGGCGCGCGCCGCGCGCGATTCCCTTTCGCCGCCGCGATCGCTCCAATGAGCCGTCGTTTCCTCCTCCTTCCCTGGTTCCTGCTCCGTCCCGGCGAGGTGGTGATGGTTCGGCGCGCGACGTCGAGGCTGGCCGCGACCCTGCTCGTCTGCGCGAGCGTCGCCTGCGAGGCGCGCAAGGAGACGGCCCCTCCGCAGGCCGCGGCCGAACGCAAGCCGCCCGCGGCCGCTCCCGGCGCCGCCGCTCCCGCGCCCGCATCAGCCCCCGCCCCCACCGCGGCGGAGACGGCGAAGGTCGCGCCTGCCGTCGCTCCCGAGAAGGCGCCCGCGGTCGAGCCGCCCATGGCGACGCGGACCGAAGCGCTCGACGAGAGCGACTCCGCCGAAGCGCAGGGCGTGGTCCTCGACCCGCTGTCCGGGCGCGCCGCCCTTTCGCAGGCGAAGGGCGCCGACGCGACCGCGAAGCCGGAGGCGTGGATGACCATCGAGCCCTGCAACTTCGACTTCCACGGCAAGCCGCTCTTCGCGCGCGTCGTCGGCAATCCGAAGGGCCGCCCCGTCCTGCTGCTGCACGGCGGCCGCTTCAGCTCGAAGGACTGGCAGGAGATCGGCACGCTCGACCTGCTCGCGAAGAAGGGATTCCGGGCGGTCGCGCTCGACCTCCCCGGCTTCGGCAACTCGAACCAGGTGGTCGCGAAGCCGGAGGAGTTCCTGCACGAGGTGCTGCCGCTGCTCGACTTGAAGAAGCCGGTGGTCGTCTTCCCGTCGATGTCGGGCAGCTTCGCCTTCCCGCTCGTCGCCGCGCATCCCGACGATGTGGCCGGCCTCGTGCCGGTCGCGCCGGTCGACATCGAGAAGTGGGCGCCGAAGCTCGGAAAGCTCAAGGATCAGGAGCTCCCGATCCTGCTCCTGTGGGGCGCGAACGACTCGGTGATCCCGATCAAGCAGTCCGAGGTCCTGATGGCGGCGCTGCCGCAGACGGAGAAGGTCGTGCTGAGCGGCGCCGAGCACGCCTGCTGGCGCGACAAGCCGGCGGAGTTCCACCAGGCGCTCGTCACGTTCCTGCGCTCGCTCGACGAGAACTGAGCGGCGCGCCGCGCGCGGCGCCGCTCAGGGCCGCTCAGCGCCGCTGCAGCAGGGTGAGCGTCTCGACCAGCCGGTCGATGCCGCGCTCGCGCCAGACCGGCTCCTCGTCGAGCAGCGACCGCTCCGCGAGCGGCTCGCTGCGGCACGCCTCCCCGAACCGGCGCGCGATCTCGTCGCGCGTCACCGAGAAGGGCGGCCCGGCCCACTTGGCCTGGTCGTACTCCATCGCCACCAGCAGCAGCCGCCCGCCCGGCGCCAGCAGCTCGACGAGCTTGCGCGCGTACTCGGCGCGCCGCGCGTCGGGAAAGGCGACCAGCGCCGCGCGATCGAAGATCGCCCGGAACGTGCCGTAGCGCGCCGGATCGAGGGCGAAGAAGTCGCCGCACCAGAGCTCGAGCGCGCCGGTCGCGTGGATCGTGAAGGGCGGCTCGGTGCGGACGGTCGCGCGGCGCCGCTGCTCGGCGAGGAACTCCTCAAACGCCTTCGCGGCGACGTCGACGCCGACGACGGAATGGCCGCGGCTCTCGAGGTACACGAGGTCGACGCTCTTCCCGCAGAGCGGGACGAGGACGCGCTCGTCGCCCTTCGGCGCGAGCTGCTCCAGGTGCTCGACCAGCCACGTCTGCGGGCTCGCGCGGTGGAAGCCGGTCCGCCCCTCGCTCCAGCGCGCGATCCAGTAGTCGGGGTCGGAGGCGGAGGGTTCGGCCGGCGTCACGGCCCGTACCTCGGCGCGCGCTTCTCGAGGAAGGCGCGCACCCCCTCGACCGCGTCGGGCGTGTGCATGAGGTCGCCGAGGTAGAGCCGCTCGACGTGATCCAGCAGCTCGACGATCGCGCGATGGAAACGGGTGCGCGCCGCCGCCGCCGCGTAGCGCAGCGACGACGCCGACTTGGAGAGGAGGTGCCCGCGGATCCAGGCGAGCGCGGCCTCTTCGGGGTCGGCGGCGACCTCGTCGACCAGGCCGATCGCCTTCGCCTCGCCCGCGGCGACGCGCCGCCCGGTCAGCAGCAGCTCGTCGCTCGCGCCGCCGCGCACGCGCCACGGCAGGACCAGCGACGCGATCGGCGCGAACACGCCGAGCTCGATCTCGGGCTGGCCGAGCTCCGCGTCGGGCGCGACGACGAGGCGCTGCGCGAACGCCGCGAGCTCGAGCCCGCCGCCGAGGCAGCGCCCGCGTACCGCCGCGACCAGCGGCAGCGAGCGCTCGATCAGGTCTCGGAAGAGCTGGTGGAACTCGCGCAGGAACGGACCGACGCGCTCCGGCAGGTGGTCCTGGATGCTCGCACCGAACGAGAAGTCCTTCCCCCCCGCCGTGAGCAGCAGCGCGTGCAGGCGCGGCGATCCGGCCGGCCCCGCGACCGCCGCGCGCAGCGCCTTCACCAACGCGAGGTCGAGCACGTTGCCCGGCGGCGCGTCGACGCGCAGCCGCAGGATGCGCCCGTCGTCGAGCGGCTCGACGACGAGGCGCGGGTCGGAAGAGGGCGCGGAGCCCGGCGGGGTCGATGGGTCGTTCACGGGCACTACTTCTTCTCGGCCGCCTTCGCCTTCAGCGGCAGGTCGCGGTCGCGCGGGGCGTCGGCGGCGAACTCGAGGTCGACCGGCTCGAAGCCCGGCGCGGCGACCTTCGCCTTCACGACCTGGCCGGCCCGCTCGGCGCGGACCACGATGCGGTCGTGGTCGACGACGAGCGCGCCGGCTGGCGTCACCTCGTCGACGGAGAGGTCGGGCACCGCCTCGCCGTTGCGCTCGTCCATCGCGCGCACACTGCGCGCGAGGCCGCGCGCGAGCTTCGCCGCGACGTAGAGCGGCGGGACCGCGGCGTCGGTCGGCGCCGCGAGCGTCAGCGCCACCGACTGCTCGAGCCACGGCCGGCCGAGCCGCAGCGTCGCCGGCCGCCCGAGCGCCGGCAGGGCGAGCGTCCCGTCGGGCGCGATCGAGACCAGCGTCGCGACGTCGTCGAGCTCGAGGCCGGCCCAGGTCCGGAAGCCCGGCGGCGGAGCGATCGCGACGCGGAACGTCTTGCCCTGGTCGAGGATCACGGCGCACTCGCCGCCGCCCCCCTCGCCGACGCGCGCCCCCTGCCGCGTCCCGAAGCTCGCGCGTTTGCCCGCCTCGAACGCGACCACCTCGACCGCGCGCGGATCGTCGGCGAGCCGCACCGGAACGCGCGCGTGCCCCTCGCCGTCGCTCTCCGCCGCGAAGAGCGCGGGCGGCGGCCAGTCGGAGGGATTCTTCGTGCGCGCGTAGACCCACGCACCGCGCACCGGCTCGCCCTGCGCGTCGAGCACCGCGACGTCGCACCCCTCCGCCGCCTTGGGGGCGACCGCGTCGGCCTTCACGTCGCGCCAGTCGAACTCGACGAGGCCGCGCCGCCCGAAGAACATCGTCGCGTTCACGCGCAGCAGCCGGTCGAAGCCGAGCCCGCGCGAGTGGATCGCGAAGCGCGTGTCGGACGCGAGCGGCTGGACGCGCCTGGGCGTCAGCCCGTCGCGCGGGAAGCGGAGTTCGTCCTCGTTCAGCGGCCGCAGCCGCGCGTCCGCCCCGATCGGGATCGTGAGCTTCTGGCGGTTGGCGAACTGCAGGTCGCGCGGCAGCTCGCCGCACCACTCGAGGTGGTCGCGGTCGAGGCGCAGCGGGTCGAACGACCCGCCCAGCTCGTTCGCGAAGCGGTCGGTCGCGTAGAGGCGGACGTGGCCCTTGCCGTCGCCGCGCCGCTGGTCGCACAGCTCGTCGCTGTAGCGCGGCAGCGTCAGCTCCGACGGCGCGAGCGCCTTCACCTCGAGCTCGATCGTCGCCTCGGTCGGGCCGCCCGGCGGGATGATCACGTTCTTGACGGTGAGCACCGCGAGCGCCCCGGCGCCGCCGTCGGCGCCGCGGATCGTGCGCACGACGATGAAGTCGCCGATCGCGATGCGCAGGTCGGCGTGGAGCTCGTGCGGCTCGCCGGTGTCGGCGAAGTCCATGCGGAGCGACGCGATCGAGACCGGCGCGAGCGACTCGACCAGGTCGCCCGGGATCCGGAACGAGCTCGACCGCAGGTAGGAGCCGGCGCCCACCATCTGGCCCGGCTGCAACAAGTGCAGGTAGGGCTGGCCGTCGCGCTCGATCAGGCGCAGGTCGAGCTCGCCGTCCTGCAGGAGCGAGCACGAGCGCGCCGCCGCGCTCACGGTCCAGGTCCGGCTCTCGAAGCGGCCCTGCACGTGGAAGGGCGGCGCGGCCGGTTGCTGTCCCGACGCTCCGTCCGCCAGCGGGAGCGCGAACAGGACGGCGGCGACGACGCGGGCGGACGCTCTCTCTCTCACGCTCTCCCTCGCTCCGGTCGAAGCGCGACCACGCTATCGTTTCGCGCCCTGATCCGTAGGTGGGCCCCATGCAGATCGACGTCCAACGCATCAAGGCCCAGGTGGCCGAACGCTCCGATACGCTGCACCGCATCCGCGGTGAGGTCGGAAAGATCCTGGTCGGACAGGACGTGATGTTCTCGCGGCTCATGGTCGCGCTCCTGACCGGCGGCCACGTGCTGCTCGAAGGCGTGCCGGGGCTGGCGAAGACCACCGCGATCAAGACGCTCGCGCGGGCGCTCGACGCCCCGTTCCGGCGCATCCAGTTCACGCCCGACCTGCTGCCCGCCGACCTGCTCGGCACGCTCGTGTTCAATCCGCGGGACGGCACGTTCACGACGCGCAAGGGGCCGATCTTCTCGACCTTCATCCTGGCCGACGAGATCAACCGTGCGCCGAGCAAGGTGCAGTCGGCGCTGCTCGAGGCGATGCAGGAGAAGCAGGTCACGATCGGCGACGCGACCTTCCCGCTCGACCGCCTCTTCCTCGTGATGGCGACGCAGAACCCGATCGAGCAGGAGGGGACCTACCCCCTCCCCGAGGCGCAGGTCGACCGCTTCATGCTGAAGATCCGCGTCGGGTACCCCAAGCCCGAGGAGGAGCGCAAGGTCGTCGACCGGGCGCTCGACCAGGTGCACGTCGAAGTGAAGCCGGTCGCGACGCCCGCCGACCTCTTCTCCATGCGCGAGGTGGTCGAGCTGATCTACCTCGACGACAAGGTGAAGGAGTACGCGCTCGCGGTGGTGCAGGCGACGCGCGACCCGGAGAAGTTCGGGCTGAAGGACCTGAAGCCGCTGATCTCGTTCGGCGCGTCACCCCGCGCCTCGATCTACCTCGCGATGGGCGCGCGCGCGCTCGCCTTCCTCGAGGGGCGCGGCTACGTCACGCCGCAGGAGGTGAAGGACATCGCGCACGACGTCCTGCGTCACCGCCTGATCCTCTCCTACGAGGCGGAGGCGGAGGAGATCGACGCGGACGCGGTGATCGACCGCATCCTGCAGGCGGTGCCGGTTCCGTAGCGGAGGCTCCGGGACCGGCATGGAAGCCGCCTCCGTCGCCGAAGTCGTGCGCCAGGTCCGGCGCATCGAGATCGTCGCCAATCGCGCCGTGAACGACCTCTTCGCCGGCGAGTACCACTCCGTCTTCCGCGGCCGCGGGATGGAGTTCGACGAGGTGCGCGAGTACCAGCCGGGCGACGACATCCGCAGCATCGACTGGAACGTCACCGCGCGCGCCGGCGCCCCCTTCGTCAAGCGCTACCGCGAGGAGCGCGAGCTCACCGTCCTGTTCGCCGTCGACGTCTCGGCGTCGGGCGCGTTCGGGTCGGGCCGCGAGCCGCGCCGCGTCGCCATCGCGAAGTGCGCCGCGATGCTGATGTTCAGCGCGCTCAAGAACCACGACAAGGTCGGGCTCTTCACCTTCGCCGACGCGCCGCGCGACTTCTTCCCGGCGCGCAAGGGGAAGGGGGCGGTGCTGCGGCTCGTGCGCGAGCTCCTGTCGCTCGACTCGTCGAGCGGCGCGACGAACCTCGCCGCCGCGCTCGACACGCTGAACAAGCTGCAGAAGCGACGCAGCATCGTCTTCCTCTTCAGCGACTTCCTGCCGACCGATCCCGCGGCCGCTTCCGCAGCCGCGGCCGCGTCCGGATTCACGGAGCGGACGCTCGCCTCGACCGCGAGCCGCCACGACCTGATCGCGGTGCGCGTGCTCGACCGGCGCGAGCGCGAGATCGGCGACCACGGCCTCGTCGCCTTCGAGGACCTCGAGAGCGGCGCGCGCCTCGAGCTCGACACCGGCAGCGCGCGCGTGCGCGCCTGGCTGCGCGAGCGCTTCGCCCGCGACGCGCAGCGCGTGCAGCAGGTCTGCCGGCGCGCCGGCGTCGACCTGCTGCCGCTCGACCTGCCCGATCCGGCGCGCTCCGGCCACGGCGGCCGCGACCCGATCCTCGACGCCTTCGGCAAGGGGCTGCTCGCGCTGTTCCGCAAGCGGGAGCAGCGGCGATGAGCCTCGCGCTCGCCGCCGCGCTCGCGTTCGCCTGCGTCTCCGGCGACGACGCGCCGGCGAAGAGCAAGGTCGCCGAGCTCGGGCCGGTGCGCGCGTGGGTCGAGCTCGAACCCGGGCAGCCACGCCTTTCCGACCAGCCGAAGCTCACGCTCGTGATCGACGCGGCCGAGGGCGTCGCGGTCGAGAAGCCCCCCTTCGGCGACGCCTTCTCCGGATTCGCGATCCGCGACTGGAAGGACGCGCTGCCCGAGTCGAAGGACGGCCGCCGCATCGTGAAGCAGGAGTACACGCTCGAGCCGGCCGCCTCCGGCCGCCACGTGATCCTGCCGATCCCGATCCGCTTCAAGGACGGCCGCCCGATCGGCGACGCGCAGGAGCACGTGCTCGAGACCGAGGCGCTTTCGGTCGAGGTGACGTCGGTGGTCGGCGCGGAGCTCCCCGACCTCGGTGCTCTCGCGCAAGGCGAGGGACCGGTCGCGGTGCCGTGGAAGATGCCGGCGTGGCTCGTCGCCGCGCTCGCCGGCGGGCTCGCGCTCGCGGCCGGCGTCTCCGGCTTCGTCGCCTGGCGGCGCGGCCGCGTCCCGCCGAAGCCGCTCTCCTCGATGGAGATCGCGCAGCGCGAGCTCGACCTCCTGCTCGAACGCGAGCGCGCGCAGCGGCTCGACGTCAAGAGCTTCTACGTCGAGCTCACCGCCATCGTCCGCCGCCACGTCGAGCGCACCACCGGCGTCCACGCGCCCGAGCAGACCACCCCCGAGTTCCTGCGCGCGATCCAGGGCCACCCCGCCTTCGACGAGCTGCGGCGCGAGCGGCTGCGCGCCTTCCTCGAGGCGGCCGACCTCGTCAAGTTCGCCGGCTTCGAGCCCGACCGCGCCGCCGTCGACGCCAGCGTCGAGCGCGCGCGCGAGTTCATCCGCCTGTTCGCGCCGCGGCTCGCGGCGCCGGCGCCGGCGCTCGCGGGGGCACTCTCGTGACGCTGCACGGCTGGCGCCTCGCCGACCCGCTCTGGCTCGGCGCGCTGCTCGTCGCGGCGGCCGTGCTCTGGGCGGCGGCGCACCACCGCCGCCGCGCGACGCTCCTCTACTCGAGCGTCGCGCTGCTGCGCGGCGCGCCGGTGACGCTGGCGCAGCGCGCGCGGCGGCTGCTGCCGTGGCTGCGCTTCGCGGCGCTCGCGTTCGTGACAGTCGGACTCGCAAGGCCACAGCAGGGCATGGAGGAGTTCCGCGTCCGGACCGAGGGGATCGCGATCGTGATGGCGATCGACCAGTCGGGCTCGATGCGGGCGCTCGACTTCCAGGTCGACGGCGAGCGGCGCAACCGCCTCGAGGTCGTGAAGCGCGTCTTCCGGGAGTTCGTCGAGGGGAAGGGCGAGCTGAAGGGCCGGCCCGACGACAAGATCGGGCTGGTCGCCTTCGGCGGCTTCGCGAGCGACCGCTGCCCGCTCACGCTCGACCACGGCGCGCTGCTGCGCGTGCTCGACGACGTGAAGATCCCGGAGCCGGTCTACGACGCGAACGGCCAGCCCGTCGACGTCGCGCTGTTCCAGGAGGAGAGCTCGACCGCGATCGGCGACGGGCTCGCGCTCGCGTGCGACCGCCTGAAGGACGCGCCCGACAAGAGCAAGGTCGTGATCCTCCTGTCCGACGGCAAGAACGAGACGGGCGTCGTCGACCCGCGCGAGGCGGCGAAGGCGGCGCAGGCGCTCGGCGTCCGGATCCACACGATCGGCGTCGGCAGCAACGGGCCGGTCCCCTTCCCCGAGCGCGACCGCTTCGGCAACGTCCGGCTCGTCGCGCAGGTCGTCCCGATGGACGAGGAGCTGATGAAGGAGATCGCCGCGACGACCGGCGGCCGGTACTTCCGCGCCTCCGACACGGCCGCGCTCGAGCGCGTCTACCAGGACATCGACCGCCTCGAGAAGACGAAGAGCGAAGGGGTGCTCTACACCGACTACCGCGAGCTCTACCGCTACGTCCTCTTCCCGGCGCTCGGGCTGCTCGTGCTCGAGCTCCTGCTCGCGGCCACGCGGCTGCGGACGCTGCCATGAGCGAGCTCGTCTTCGACCATCCCGCCTGGCTGCTGCTGCTCTGGCTCGCGCTGCCGATCGGCGCGGCGCTGTGGTACGCGGAGCAGCGGCGGCGCGCCGCGGCGCTCGCCTTCGCCGAGGCGCCGATGGCCGCGCGGCTGCTGCCGCCGCGCGCGCCGGGCCGGGTCGTCGGGCGCGGCGCCTGCGCGCTGCTCGCCTTCGCGGCGCTGGTGGTCGCCGCCGCGGGCCCGCGCTTCGGCGTCTTCTACGAGCCGGTCACCGAGCGCGGCGCCGACCTCGTCGTGCTGCTCGACGTCTCGAAGTCGATGCTCTCCGAGGACGTCGCGCCGAACCGCCTCGAGCGCGCGAAGTCGGACGTGCGCGACCTCGTGAGCCGAGTCGTCGGCCACCGCCTCGGCCTCGTCGCGTTCGCCGGCAAGGCGGTGGTCGCCTGCCCGCTCACGACCGACCGCGCCTTCTTCCGGAGCGTCCTCGACCCGCTCGGCCCGCGCAGCGCGCCGCGCGGCGGCACGGCGATCGGCGACGCGCTGCGCGTCGGCCTCTCGGCGCTGCCGCCGCAACACGACCGCGACCAGGCGCTGCTCCTGATCACCGACGGCGAGGACCAGGAGAGCTACCCGCTCGAGGCGGCGGCGAGCGCGGCCGAGCGCGGCGTCAAGATCTTCACGGTCGGCCTCGGCGACCCGACCGAGGGGGCGCGCGTCCCCGTCGAGGGCGACCGCGGCGGGCGCTCCTTCCTCAAGCACGACGGCCAGGAGGTCTGGTCGAAGATGCAGGAGTCGCTGCTCACGGAGCTCGCGACGAAGACGGGCGGCGCCTACGTCCCGGCGCGCACGCGCGCCTACGACCTCGGCGAGATCTACGAAAAGCACCTCGCCGACATGGCGACCGGCTTGATCCGCGAGGAGCGGCGCAAGCGTCTCTTCCCGCAGTTCCAGCTCTTCCTCGTGCTCGGGCTCGCCTTCTCGCTCGGCGAGCTGTTGATCGCGCCGCCGCGGCGGCGCGCGCTCGCGGCGGCCGCCGCGCTCGCGCTGGTCGCCTTCGCCGCGCCCGACGCGCGCGCGAGCGACGCGTCGTCCGACGTGAAGGCGGGGCTCGCGCTGCTCGACCAGGGCAAGGTCGAGGAGGCGCTCGCGCGGCTCGACGCCGCCGTCGCGTCCGCGCCGGGCGACCCGCGCGTCCTCTACGACCGCGCTCTCGTGAAGGAGCGCAAGCTCGACTTCGACGGCGCGCGCGCCGACTATCTCGTGGCGGCCGCATCCGCCGACGTCGCCGTCGCGAGGAAGGCGCAGTTCAACCTCGGCGCGCTGGCGGTCCGGCGCGCCCTGGTCGCGCTCGGCGACCGGCCCGAAGAGGCCGAGCCGGAGAAGCGCAAGGACGCGGTCGCGCGCGTCGAGGAGGCGATCCGCCACTTCCGGACCTGCCTCGAAGCAGAGCCCGGCGACGCCCCGGCGCGCCAGCGGATCGAGAGCCTGCGCGTCTGGCTCAAGGGCATGCAGGAGCTCTGGGCGAAACGCGACCGCGAGAAGGAACGCGCAAAGCGGAACGCCCTGCAAGATCTCGCGTGGCTCTTCGAGCAGGAGGCGGCGGTCCGCGACGCGGCGCGCACGCTCGCGCACGCGGCCGACTCGCCGCTGCGCAGAGCGGCGGTGGACGCTCTCGCGTCGCGGCAGCGCGACCTGAAGGAGGAGATCCCGCCGCTCCAGAAGAAGCTCGTCGACGAGGTGCAGCAGATGCTGGGCGGCGCCGCGCCGCCGAATGCGGGAGGCGGCCCGCAGCCGGACGCGCCCGACCCGAAGCAGGTCGAGAAGATCGTCGAGTCGCTCTTGCAGGCGGCGGAGAGCTCGGGCCAGGCGATGGCGAAAGCGGCGGCGGCGCTCGACGCCGCCCGCCTCGACGAGGCCGACGCGCAGGGCAAGGAGGCGCAGCGGCCGCTCGACCTGCTCTGGCTCTCGCTCGCGAGCACCGAGGCGACGCTTTCGCGCGGAGTGAAGCTCGCGAAGGACGTCGTGGCGAAGAACGAGCCCTTCGTGCCGACCGCCGATGCAGCCGCGACCCTCGCAGCGCCGCGGCTCGCGGAGATCGACGAGCGGCTCGCGCAATCGGCCGAAGTGCTCGGGCCGAAGGCGCAGCAACAGCTCGACGCGCTCGAGAAGCAGCCGCCCCCCGCCGCGCCGCCGCCGGCTCCCCCGCCCGATCCGAACGGCCCGCCGTCGCCGCCCGCGCCGCCCGACCCCGAGCTCCTGAAGAAGGCGCTCGCGCGCACCGTCGAGGTCGCGCCTCAGGTCGCCGACCTCGCGCGCGCGGCGCAGAAGGCGCTCGCGACGCCCGACTTCGCGGCGGCGCTGACGAGCGAGAAGGAGGCGCTCGCCCTGCTCGCGGAGCTCGAGAAGCTCTTCCCGAAGCAGGACCAGGAGTCGAACCAGGACAAGCAGGACGAGAAGAAGCCGGGCGACGACCCGAACGACAAGAAGGACGAGCCGAAGGGCGACGACTCGAAGAAGGACCCAGAGAAGAAGGACGGGAAGGGCGCCCCGCCGAAGGACGGTGGGAAGAAGCCGGAGATGTCTCCCGACCAGGTCCAGGCGCTCCTGCGCCGCGCCGCCGAGCGCGCGAAGCAGAAGCAGCAGGAGAAGCGCGACGCCGAGGAGAGCGTCCTCGTCCCGGTGAGGGTCGACCGTGACTGGTGACCGCCGCCGAGCGCGTGGTTCCGTCGCGCGGCTCGCGGCTCTCGCGCTGCTCGCGCTGCTCGCGGCCGCCGTCGCGTCTCCGCGCGCCGCCGCGCAGCAGGCGACGCCGCGCGTCGAGTGCCGGCTCGAGCGCGACCGCTGCTACGAGGGCGAGACGCTCTCCTACGTCGTCTTCGCCCGCGACGTCGACGACAGCGAGGCGCCCGACCTCTCCGCGCTGCGCGCCGACTTCGACGTGAAGGACCTAGGCCCGCGCAGCATGAACTCGAGCTCGATCCAGTTCGTGAACGGCCGCGTGGTGCGCCACGACCAGGTCGGGACGGAGTACCGCTACCTCGTCACGCCGAAGCGCAGCGGCCGGCTCGAACTCCCGGCGCCGACGGTGAAGGCGGGCGCGCGCAAGCTCGAGGGCGACGCGCTCACGCTCGAGGTGCTGCCGCCCGACGCGCAGGACGTCGCGCTGCTCCGGATCGAGCTCGCGCCCGCGTCGACCTACCCGCTCCAGCCGGTCGCCGTGAAGCTGCGCGTCTTCGTCAGGAAGCTGCCGCCCGAGCACCCCTCCGACGACGACGCCGACCCGATCGGCCCGCTCTGCCGCAACCGCCAGCCGTTGATCCCGATGTTGCATGTGCCGTGGGCCGAGCCGCCCGACGGCTTCTCCGGCCCGAGCGCCTCCGACTGGCTCTCCCCCCTCGTCGTCTCGCGGCGCGGCGAGCCGGGCGTCGGCTTCGGCGTGAACGACTACGTGCAGCGGGGCGGACTGCCCTTCGACGACCTCCTCGGGTCGCAGCGCGCCGAGGTGTTCGACCTGAAGGGGCGGCCGGCGAAGGACGAGGACGTCGCCGGCGTCGCCGCGTTGAAGGGCCGCGCCGAGCGCTACTTCGTCTACGAGCTCGACCGCACCGTCACGCCGCAGCGCGTCGGCCGCCATTCGTTCGGGCCGGTGACGTTGAAGGGGCGCTTCGTCGACGGCTTCGATCCGCGCGACAAGTCCCTGACGGTGACGCGCACGCCGATCTTCGCCGTCGCGCGCGCCGTCGAGCTCGAAGTGAAGGAGGCGCCCGCGGAGGGGCGGCCGCCCGGCTACTCCGGCGGCTTCGGCCGCTTCGAGGTGAAGGCGTCGGTCGCGCCGGCGCGCGCGCACGTCGGCGACCCGCTGACGCTCACGGTCGAGGTCACCGGCACCGGCAACCTCGAGAGCCTCGCGCCGCCCAACGTCGCCGCGCTGCCCGAGTTCTCCTCCGCGTTCCGCGTCTACGAGGCGACCGCGGAGACGAAGGGGGGCGCCCGCCTCTTCACCTACAGCGTGCGGCCGCTCGCGGCGACCGTGAAGGCGGTGCCGCCCGTCCCCTTCTCCTTCTTCGACGTGGCGAGCGAGCGCTACGTCACGCGGCGCACCGAGGCGCTGCCGATCGAGGTGACCGCGGCCGAGCAGCTCGATCCGGGCGCGATCGTCGGCGGCGGCGCGAAGACGCCGGCCGGCAAGGACCTCGCGGCGCGCCACGAAGGCCTCTTCACGCACGACAGCGATCCGCGCGCGCTCGGCGACGAGCGCGTCGACTGGCGCATCCCGGCGGCGACGGCGGTCGCGCTGCCGATCGCGACTTGCGCGGCGGCCGGCCTGCTCGCGGCCGTGCGGCGGCGCGGCGCCGATCCGCGCGCGCGGCGGCGGCGGGCCGCGCCGGGCCGGGCGCGAGCGCGCCTCACGATCGCGGAGGCGGCGGCGCGGCGGAACGAGCCGGCCGCCGCGGCGCTCGAGCTCGGCGGCGCGCTGCGCGGGCTCGTCGCCGACCTGGCCGACCTGCCGGAGGCGGGGCTCACCGCCCGCGAGGCGCGCGACGCCGCGCGGCGGCTCGGCGCGGGCGCCGAAGTCGCGCGGCAACTCCAGGAGCGGCTCGAAGCGCTCGACGCGGCGCACTACGGCGGCGGCGCGCGCCTCGACGCGGCGACCCTCGACGAGGGGCGCGCGCTGCTCGACGCGCTGATCCGGGAGGTCGCCCGTGCGTGACGCCTTCGCGCTGGCGCTCGCGCTGCCGGCGCTGCTGCTCTGCAGCTGCAAGAGGGCGCCGCCGCTCGACGCGGTCGCCTCCTTCGAGCAGGCCAACAAGGTCCTGCTCGACGCGAAGAACGAGGACGACCTGCTGCGCGCGGCGACCGGCTTCGAGGCGGCGCTCGCGCGCGGCGGCGAGAACGGCGCGGTGCTGCACGGGCTCGGCAACGCGTGGCTGCGCGCGGGGAGGAAGGGGCGAGCGATCGCGGCGTACCGGCGCGCGCTCGAGTACCGGCCGCGCGACCCGTTCCTGCAGGCGAACCTCGAGCAGGCGCTCGGCCACCGCCTCGCCGCGGAGGAGCGGCCGCTGCCGCGCACGCTCCTGTTCTGGCACGACTCCCTCTCGTTCCCGGAGAAGGCGCAGCTCCTGGTCGGCTGCACGGCGCTCGCGTGCGCGCTCTTCCTGCTCGGGCGCGCGGCGCCGCGCGCGCGCCCGTTCGCGCGACCCGCGTGCGCCGGCGCGACGGTCGCGGCGCTGCTCGCGGCGGCGTCGTACGCGCTGGCGGTGCGCGAGCGCGACTTCACGCGCCACGGCGTCGTCGCCGTGAGCGAGGCGGTCGCGCGCAAGGGCAACGCGGCGAGCTTCGAGCCCGCCTTCAACGAGCCCCTGAAGGACGGCGCCGAGTTCGTCGTCCTGGAGCAGCGCGGCGACTGGCTGCGGGTGCGCGTGCGTGACGGCCTCGACGGCTGGCTGCCGGCCGACCGCACCGAGACGTGGTGAGCGCAGCGCCGCTACGATTCCGGACCCCGCCGACTCGAGGTCGCCATGGACCCCTCGTCCGATCCGCCGCCGCGCCCCCGTCCGACCCCCCCTCCCGCGGCGCGTCCCCCCGCCCGCCCCGGCGTCCGTCCTGCGGCGCGACCGCCGACCAGCGGTGCGGCTCGCCCCGCTGCATCCGTCGGCCCCGCGCGCCCCGCCGCCACGCGACCGCCGCGGCCGCGTGCCGCTCCGCCCGCGGCGCGCAAGGTCTCGCCGCGCCTCGCGCTCGCGATCGGCGGCGGCGTGGTCGTGGTCGTGGTCGGTGCGATCGCCTTCTTCCTCACGCGCGGCCAAGGACCGAGCGGTGCCGCGACGACGACCTCCTCCACCGCGTCGGCGCCTGCGCTCGACGCGAAGGCGCCCGCGGGTGACGCAGCGGCCGCCGCCCCCGCCGACCCGCCCTCCGATCCGTCGCCGGTGCCGGCCCCCGTCGCCGCGCCGCCCAAGCCCAGGCTCGACGCCGCGGCCGTCGACGCGAAGCTCGCCTCGGTCGCGACCGCGGCCGACGCGCTCGCGTTCGGCGACACGGTGAAGAGCGAGACGGGCGACGCCGCGCTGGCCGACCGCTGCTACGCGAAGGCGCGCGCGCTCGAGCCGGACAGCGCCGAGGCGAAGCGGCGCCTCGACGTGCGCCCGTTCGACCCGGTGAAGGACCTCCCCGGCTTCGGCGACCTCGCGACGTCGAAGGTCGTCTACCGCATGAAGGCGTTCGAGGCGCTCGACGAGAAGGAGATGTCGCGGCCGGAGCGGCAGGCGCAGGTCGAGGCGTGGAACGGCGCGCGCAAGGCCTTCGAGGAGCGCGCCGCGCTCGAGGAGACGGACCCGTTCATCGGCCGGCTCGACGGCACGCTCAACGCGCTGCGCGACAAGGCGTGGTTCAAGGACCTCGAGTACGAGATCGTCGACGCGACGAAGCCCTACGCGCTGATCGTCCAGGTGAAGGGCGACGCGGCCGAGCGCAAGCGCCGCGTCGAGGCGGTCGCGAAGGCCTACGCGCCCTACCTCGCGGCCTACGACAAGAAGGTGCACGGCTGGCTCCTGCCGCTCTCGCCGAAGCCGCCGAAGATCGACCCGACCTTCGTCACCTGGATCCTGCTCGACTTCCCCAACTACGAGAAGTACTTCGTCGAGGCGCGCAACGCCCCGCCGATGCCGGGCATGCGCGCCCACTACGAACGCGACACCAAGCGTGCCATCACCTACTCGCCCGTCGTCGAGCGCGCCAATACCGAGTTCGTCGTCGGGGTGCAGTCGCTCCTGCACGAGCTCACCCACGCCTGGGTCGACCGCATCGCCTCGTTCGACGGCGGCAAGAGCTACACGCTCGAAGCGATCCAGACCCACTGGTTCAGCGAGGGGATCGCCGAGTACATGTCGTGCCAGTTCATGGACAAGGACGGGACGATCCGCTTCCAGCCGTGGCGCTCGCTGCGCGTCAACGAGGCGACCCACAAGAAGACGCGCATCCCGATGAAGCGGGCGCTCGCGATCCGGACGACCGGCGACCTGCAGCGCCTCGCCGACGACTACTCGCGCGACGCGGCGACCGACCCGCGCCGGCGGCTGATGACGCAGGTCGAGCTGAGCAGCGGCTTCTACGCCGACATGTCTCTCTTCATCTGCTGGCTCGCGCACGCCGACCACGGCGCGAGCCGCGAGCGGTTCGAGTCGTACGTGCAGGACGAGCTGCGCGGCGAGGGCGACGGCGCCTTCGACAAGCGCTTCGAAGCGCTCCTCGACGGGCTCGACCTCGAGAAGACGATCGACGACTTCGCCAGGCGCGTGGCGAGCGGCGCCGAGGCGTTCGACGAGGAGTGAGGCAGCCGTGACCGACGCCGCCGTGACCACCACCTCCTGCCCCGGCCGGCCGACCCTGCCGGACGGCAAGATCGTCGCGGTCGGTCGCAACTACGCCGACCATTCACGCGAGATGGGGAACGCGGCGGCCGATCCGCCGGTGCTCTTCCTCAAGCCGCCGAACGCGCTGGTCATAAAAGGCGGCACGATCGCGCTGCCGTCGTTCAGCCGCGAAGTGCACCACAAAGTCGAGCTCGTG
>DAINBU010000057.1:27106-28698 GCA_036732755.1 Planctomycetota bacterium | reverse complement strand
CGTCCAGGCGCTTGAAGTTCGGGATGCGGGCGATCTTCCCGCTCGAGGTCTTGATCAACCAGCGGTACGGGGCGTGGTAGACGCGGTCGACGTTGACGCCGAGCCGGACGGGGACCTGCGAGCGGACGTGCTCCTCGATCTCGCGCAGCACGTCGGGATCGGTGGCGCGCGACTCGACGATCACGATGAGGCGCTGCGTGCCGAGCGCCGCGTCGTCGACGCCGATGGCGGCGACGCGTCCCGCGATCACGGCGGAATGCTCCGCCGCGATGTTCTCCACGTCGTGCGGGTAGATGTTGACGCCCCCGATGATGATCAAGTCGCTCTTGCGCCCGGTGACGAAGAGCGTCTCACCCACGCGGTATCCGAGGTCGCCGGAAAAGTACCAGCCATCCTGGAACGCGCGAGCCGTCGCCTCGGGATTGCGGTAGTACCCGTGGAAGGAGGCCCGCGACCGGATCGCCACCTCCCCGACCTGCCGCTCCGGGAGCTCCTGGCGCTGGTCGTCGACGATCTTCCAGGTCGTGTCGCGCAGGGAGCGCCCGACGCCCAGCATGCGCAGCACGTTCGGCGCGTCTTCGGCGACCGGCACGGCGCGGTGCTCCGACTGGAGGCGGTCGCGGTCGATCGCATCGACCGCAATGGGTTCTTCGTGGCCGGCGCCGAAGACCGAGTTGGTCACCTCGGCCATCCCGTAGACGATGCCGAGGCAGTCCTTCGGCAGCCCCCACTTCACGAAGCGGTCGAGGAACATCTTGTGGCTGTCGTAGAAGCACGGTTCGGCGCCGTTGCAGACCAGCCGCACCGACGAGAGGTCGATCCCCTCCATCTCCGACGCCTGGATGCGCTGCGCCATGTAGTTGTAGGCGAAGTTCGGGTGGTAGTAGATGGTGGGCCGGTACTGGTGCACGGCCTTCCACGCGACCACCGGCTTGGCGATCCAGTGCATCGGCGAGAGCAGCGTGTAGCTCGTCCCGAGCACGATCGCGTGCAGCGCGACGCAGACCAGCCCCCAGTCGTGGTAGAGCGGGAGCCAGGTGAGGAAGCTGTCGCGCTCGCTCATCCCGAAGAACTCGCCGACGCCCGCCATCTCCGCGAGCACGGCGCGGTGCGACAGCGCGGCGCCCTTCTGGCGGCCGGTGCTGCCCGACGAGTACTGGATGCAGGCGAGATCCTCGGTGACGTGCGCCGCGGGCTCGGGGTGCTCCGCCTGCGCCGCCGCGTCGCCGTGCACGAGCAGCGCCGGGCGTCCGCGCGCCGGCAGCGTGCGCTCGAGCGCGTCGCGCAGCTCGGGGTAGCAGAGGATCGCGCGCGGCTCGGTCGACTCCATCAGGTCGACGAGGTTCTTGTGGTAGCGCTCGGGATCGAGCTTCGCGGTGAGCGACGGCAGGAAGGCCGGGATGCCGCCGAGCCACATCGCGCCGAGGAAGGCGGGCATCAGGTCCTCGTGGTGGTCGAGGATGTCCGTGACGCGGGCGTAACCGCCGCCCGGCCACTCGAGGCCCCAGGTGCCCGGACGGGCGGCGTCCTCAGAGTCGCCGCTCGCGAAGGACGCGGTCGATTCGTTGACCTGCTGGACCTCGAGATCGTAC
>DAINBU010000057.1:24691-27096 GCA_036732755.1 Planctomycetota bacterium | reverse complement strand
GAAGGCGGGCATTAGGTCCTCGTGGTGATCGAGGATCACGAGCACCACCGAGCCCTTCGTGACGCCGTGCTTCGCGTAGAGCGCCGCGAACTGGCGCGTGCGCTGCAGCGCCTGCGCGTAGTTCGTCTCGACCGGCGCGCGATCGGCGAAGAGGTAGCGCGAGTAGAGCGCGTCCGGCCGCCGCTGCGCCTGGAGCTGCAAGTGGCGGATCAAGGTGTCGGGCGTCGCCGTCATGTCGTCGTGTTCCGGGTGCAGGTCGGCCGCGCCGGGCGAGCGTCGCCGTTGGATCCGTCCGTCACGTCTCGAACTCGGGTCTGGCCGCGTCCTGCGTGGAGATCACCCACGACGAGGGAACTGCTGCTCGCGCGAGCCGCCACTCATGCGCTGCGACGTCTTCCTTCGTGAACGTCGCGCACCACGGCTCGAGTCCGGGCCAAGTGCATCAACATATCCGACGCACGGGATCGGGTCGCGCATGCGCAATCGATTCGGTTCGCGCGCCGTGGGCCGCCCTAGGCATCCCTTCCGACACGGCCTAGTATCTAGCGCCCGGTCCCCCTGCGCCAACGCCTCCTCACGCACGACCGTCCCCCGCGTCCCGGTCGGAGGCACCCTTCGATGATCTTTCTTCCCATCGAACATGGATCTTTCCGAGACTCCTCGTCGGCCGACGAGCGGCGCACCGCCGCCGTTGCTTGACCAGCTTTCTCGCGCGAACCCGTCCACGCGGCGCGAGCGGATCCTGGAGTGGTTGCGGCGCAACGTCGCCGAGATCACCGGATCGGCGGCCACGGAGGAGCTGCGCGCCGACCGCAAGCTGTTCGAAGTCGGACTCAAGTCGCTCCACCTGAACGAGTTGCGCTCCCGGCTCGAGGCGGCGTGCGGGCTCGAATTCCCGGTCACGCTCTTCTTCACGCACGCCTCCCTCGGCGCGCTCGCCGACCACGTGCTCGCCTCAAGCGGAATCTCCGGCGGAACCGCAACGGAATCGGCCGCGAGCGCTCCCGCGCAAGCGCCGGCGCGCGCGCCGATCTCCGGCACGCGCGCGCCGCCGAAGATCGCGGTGGTCGGGAGGGCGTGCCGTTTCCCGGGCGGCGCCGACGACCCGGCGTCGTTCTGGCGGCTGCTGCGCGAAGGCCGCTCCGCGATCGGCCGCATCCCGTCGGGCCGCTTCGACCTCGCGTCGCTCTACGACCCCGACCCCGACCGCCCCGGCCGGATGTACATGCGGCAGGGCGGCTTCCTCGACAAGGTCGACGGCTTCGACGCGGAGTTCTTCAAGATCTCGCCGCGTGAGGCGGCGCAGATGGACCCGCAGCAGCGCCTCTTCCTCGAGGTCGGCTGGGAGGCGATCGAGGACGCCGGTCTCACGGCGCAGGCGCTCGAGGGGAGCGCGACCGGCGTCTTCGCGGGCGTCCTCTCGACCGACTACGCCCACCTCGGCCCCGACCTCGGGCGCGTCGACGCCCACTACTACACCGGGCTCAACAGCGGCTTCATCGCCGGCCGCCTCTCCTTCTTCCTCGGAGCGACCGGCCCGAGCCTCACGATCGACGCCACCTGCAGCTCGTCGCTCGTCGCGATCCACCTCGCCTGCCAGAGCCTGATTTCGGGCGAGTCGGACCTCGCGCTCGCCGGCGGCGTGAACCTGATCCTCTCGCCCGAGGTGAGCGTCTTCCTCTGCAAGGCGAAGGTGATGTCGCCGAGCGGCCAGTGCCGCGCCTTCGACGCCGCTGCCGACGGCATGGTGCGCGGCGAGGGCGCCGGCGTCGTCGTGCTGAAGCGGCTCGCCGACGCTGTGCGCGACGGCGACCGCGTGCTCGCCGTGATCCGCGGCTCGGCCGTGAACCACGACGGCGCGAGCGGCGGCCTCACCATCCCCAATCCCAAGGCGCAGGCGGAGCTCTACCGCCAGGCGCTCGCGCGTGCGGGCGTGCCGCCGGCGAGCGTCGCCTACGTCGAGGCGCACGGCACCGGCACGCGGCTCGGCGACCCCATCGAGCTCACGAGCCTCGCCGAGGTCTACGGCGCGGGGCGTCCGGCCGACGCGCCGCTGCTGATCGGGTCGGCCAAGACCAACGTCGGCCACCTCGACTCGGCGGCCGGCATCGTCAACTTCATCAAGGCGGTCGAGATCCTGCGCCACCGCGAGGTGCCGCCCTCGCTCCACTTCGAGACGCCCAACCCCGAGTTCGCGTGGGGCGACCACCCGATCCGCGTCGCGGCGAAGCGCACCCCGCTCGAGGGGCGCGGCGGGCCGCTGCGCGTCGGCGTCAGCTCGTTCGGGTTGAGCGGCGTGAACGCCCACGTCGTGCTCGAGGAGTCGGGCGAGGCGGAGGTCGACGAGGAGTCGACGCGCCTGCCGTCGCGCCCCCATCTCGTCGCGCTTTCGGCGCGCACGCCCG
>DAINBU010000057.1:0-24681 GCA_036732755.1 Planctomycetota bacterium | reverse complement strand
GCCCGAGGCGCTGCGCGTCGTCGCCGCCGACGCGGTGCGCGCCCTCGCCGACGTCGCGCCGCCGCGCCTCGAGGAGTTCTGCTCGACCCTGCTGCACCGGCGCACGCCGATGGAGCGCCGCCTCGCCGTGGTCGGCCGGACGCCCGCGGAGCTGCGCGAGAACCTCTCGCAGTGGCTCGCCGACGAGTCCTCCCCCACCGCGCAGGCGGGCGAGGCGCTCCCCGGCGCGAAGCGGCGCATCGCCTTCCTCTTCTCGGGCCAGGGGCCGCAGTGGTGGGCGATGGGCCGCGAGCTCCTGCGCGACGAGGCGGTCTTCCGCCGCAAGCTCGAGCGGATCGACGAGATCTTCCGCGGCCTCGCCGGATGGTCGCTGCTGAAGGAGATGGGCGCCGAAGAGGCCGCCTCGAAGATCGACGACACCGGCATCGCGCAGCCGGCGATGTTCGCGATGCAGGTCGGACTCGCGGCGCTCTGGCGCGAGCTCGGCGTCGAGCCCGACCTCGTGCTCGGCCACAGCATGGGCGAGGTCGCGGCGGCGCACGTCGCCGGCGCGCTCTCCCTCGAAGACGCGGTGAAGGTGATCTACCACCGCGGCCGCATCCTCGAGCAGGCGACCGGCAAGGGGAAGATGGCCGCCGTCGGGCTGCCGCGCGCCGACGTGGACCGCCTGCTCGAGCCCTACGTCGGCCGCGTCGCCGTGGCCGCGCAGAACGGCCCGAAGTCGATCGTGATCGCGGGCGAGTCGCGCGGCATGGACGAGATCTTCGCGAAGCTGCTGGCGCGCAACGCCTTCTTCCGCGAGCTGCGCGTCAAGTTCGCGTCGCACTGCCCGCAGATGGAGGCGTTCCAGGGCGAGCTCGAGACCGCGGTCCAAGGCATCACGGCGCAGGCGCCCGCGGTCCCGATCGTGTCGACGGTGCGCGGCGACCTCGCGCAGCCCGGCGACTTCACCCCCGCCTACTGGGCGACCAACCTGCGCGCGACCGTCCGCTTCGCGGAAGGGATGGACACGCTGATCGAGCACGGCGCCGACGCCTTCCTCGAGATCGACCCCCACCCGATCCTCGAGAACAGCATCGCGCAGTGCATCGAGGCGCGGCAGCACCAAGCGCTCGTGCTCGGGTCGCTGCACCACGAGAAAGGCGACGCGATCGCGCTCTTCGAGACGCTCGGCAAGCTCCACGCGAACGGCGCGGCGCTGCCGCTCGAGCGGATCTATCCCGGCCGGCGCAACGCGGCCGTGCTTCCGCATTACCCGTGGCAGCGCAAGCGCTTCTGGCTCAAGGACGCGACCCACGCGGGAACCGGCGCGGCGGCGGGCAGCGCGGCGAGCGCCGGCGGCGGACCGTGGGCGGGCGCGCTGCTCGCCTCGCCGCTTCCGGAGCCGCAGTTCGAGGCGCGCTGGATGCGCGGCATCCCGGCGCAGCTCGACGGCCACGAGGTCGCGGGCCGGCCGCTCGTGCCGGGCGCGGCGTGGCTCGCGCTGGCGCGCTTCGTCGCGCGCGCGGCCGGCGTCGAGGCGCCGGCGCTGCGGCAAGTGAGCTGGCCGGCGCCGCTCGCGCTCGGCGACGAGCTCGCGACGGTGCAGCTCGTGCTCTCCGCCGCCGACGCGAAGGGGACGCGCCGCTTCCAGGCCTTCAGCCGATCGGACGGAGCGTCGTCCTGGACGCAGCACGCGAGCGGCGAGCTCGGCGCCGCGAGCCGCGGCGCGAGCGCGCCCGTCGACCTCGCCGCCGAGCGGTCGAAGCTGAAGGAGCTCGCCGCCGCCGACTTCTACGAAGGGCTCGCGAAGCGCGGCTACGCCTACGCCGGGGCGTTCCGCTCGATCGAGAAGCTCGCGGTCGGGCCGGGCGTCGCGCTCGCCACGGTCGCGAACTTCGCGAACCTCGGCGGACGCGGGAACGACGATGGTGCGCTCTCGCCGGCTCAGCTCGACGGCTGCCTCCACGCCGTGATGGCGGCGCTGCCGGCCGGCGCGCCGACGTCGCTCTACCTGCCGATCGGGCTCGAGGAGTTTTCGCAGCTCCGCCCCCACTCCGGCCCCGTGCTGAGCCTGGTCCGGCTGCGCGGCGAGCGGGCGAGCGCGTCGACGCTCCTCACCGCCGACGTGCGCATCCTCGACCTCCAGGGCGCGCCGGTCGCGGAGGCGCGCGGGCTCAAGCTGCGCCAGGTCGATGCGGCGGCGCTCGCGACCGGCGACGGCGCGCGCACGAGCGGCTTCTACGAGATCGCGTGGCGCGCCCGCCCGGTCCAGGAGTACGACGCGGCGCGCCGCCACGAAACCTGGCTCGTGCTCGCGGGCGACGGGCCCGAAGGGCGCGAGCTCGCGCAGCTCCTCGCCGGCCGCGACCAGAAGGTCGCGCTCGCGCACGATGGAAGCGCCTTCGCGGCGCGCGCCGACGGCGGCTTCGAGCTCGACCCGACGCGGCCCGAGGACGCGCTCGCGCTGCTGCAGGAGCTTTCGAAGCGCGGCGCCGCGCCGACGCAGATCGTCGACCTGCGCGCGCTCGCGCCCGCGGCGGCCGACGCGACGCCCGCCGCCGAGATCCTGCGGGCGCAGGAGCGACGGCTCGGCGGCGTCCTGCACGTGGTCCAGGCTCTCGAGCGCGCCGCGCTCGGAACTTCGCCGCGCCTCTGGCTCGTGACGCGCGGCGCACAGGCGGCGCGGCCGGGCGACCTGCCCGACGCGGGGCAGGCGAGCCTCGCCGGCCTCGGCAAGGTCATCGAGCTCGAGCATCCCGCCACGCGCTGCACGAGTGTCGACGTCGATCCAGGCGATCCGGCCGGGTCGATGGCGGCGCTGCTGCAGGAGATGGTGCAGAACGACGGCGACACGCAGGTCGCCTTCCGGGTCGGGCAGCGCCTCGTCGCGCGCCTCGCGCGGCATGTGCCGCCCGCGGCGCCCACGCCTTCGGCTGCGGAGCGCCCGACCGCGCTGCGCGTCGACGCCTACGGATCGCTCGAGGCGCTGCAGCTCGTTTCGACCGAGCGGCGCACGCCGGACGCGGGCGAGGTCGAGATCGCGGTCGCGTCGGCCGGGCTCAACTTCCGCGACGTCCTGAGCGCGCTCGGCATGCTCGGCGACTACGTCCGCTCGCAAGGCGTCGAGCGGGCGTCCGACCTGCCGTTCGGCCACGAGTGCGCCGGGACGGTCGTCGCGGTCGGCGCCGGCGTGACGCACGTGCGCGCCGGCGACGACGTCGTCGCGGCGCTCGCACCGGGCAGCCTCGGCAGCCACGTCGTCGCGAAGGCGCGCTTCGTCGCGAGGCGGCCGGCGCGGATCAGCGCGGCGCAGGCGGCCACGCTGCCGATCGCCTTCCTCACCGCGGCGTGGGGGCTCCAGGACGTCGCGCATCTCGAGGCGGGCGAGCGCGTCCTGATCCACTGCGCGGCGGGCGGCGTCGGGCTCGCGGCGGTGCAGCTCGCGCTGCGCGCCGGCGCCGAGGTGTTCGCGACGGCGAGCCCGGCGAAGTGGCCCGCGCTCGAGAAGCTCGGCGTGCGCCGCCTCTACCACTCGCGCACGCTCGACTTCGCCGACGCGATCCGGCGCGACAGCGGCGGGCGCGGCGTCGACGTCGTGCTGAACAGCCTGCGCGGCGAGTTCGCCTCGAAGAGCCTCGACCTGCTCGCGCCGGACGGCCGCTTCGTCGAGATCGGCAAGATCGAGCTGCTCGCGCCCGACGACGTGCGCCGCCGCCGGCCCGACGTCGCCTACACGATCTTCGACCTCGAGCGCGCCGCCCTCGAGCAGCCCGAGCGCGTCGGCGAGCGCTTCGCCGAGATCCTCGCCCAAGTCGACCGTGGCGATCTCGAGCCGTTGCCGATCCACGAAGAGTTCCCGCTCGAGCGCGCCGGCGACGCGTTCCGCCAGATGGCGCAGGCGAAGCACACCGGGAAGATCGTCCTCTCGGCCGCCACGGCGCGCTTCCGTGGCGACGCGACCTGGCTCGTCACGGGCGGGCTCGGCGGACTCGGCCTGCGCACCGCTCTACGCCTCGCCGACGGCGGCGCGCGCCACGTCGTGCTGGTCGGACGCAAGGCGCCGTCGGAGCGCGCCGCGCGGGAGATCCGCGAACTGGAAGCGCGCGGCGTCACCGTGCACGTCGAGTCGGTCGACCTCGCCGACGCCGACGCGGTCGCCGGACTGTTCCGGCGCATCAAGGAGCGCGGCCCCGAGCTGCGCGGCGTCTTCCACGCCGCGGTCGCGCTCGACGACGGCATCCTGGTGCGACAGGACCTCGCGCGCTTCAAGACGGTGCTCTCCGCCCGCGTCGCCGGCACCTGGAACCTCCACCAGCAGACGCTGCCGCTCGCGCTCGACCACTTCGTCGCGTTCTCCTCGACCGCGTCGGTGCTCGGCTCGACCGGCCAGGGCAACTACGCCGCCGGCAGCGCCTTCCTGGACGCGCTGATGGTTTCGCGTCGTGCGCGCGGGCTGCCGGGGCTCGCCATCAACTGGGGGCCGTGGGCCGACGGCGGGCTCGCCGCCGGGCTCAAGGAGGCCGACCAGGAGCGCTGGCGGGCGCGCGGCGTGCAGTACGTCGCGCCCGACGAGGGCATGGCGCGGCTCGAGCGGCTGCTGCGCGATCCGGCCGGGCAGGTGGTCGCGGTCGACGTCGACTGGTCGAAGTACCTGGCGCAGGTCTCGGCCGGCGGCATCGCGCGCTTCCTCTCCGAGCTCGGCGCCGGCGCCGCGACGGCGCGCGAGCCGGGGTTGAAGCAGGCGCTCGTCGGGAAGGCGCGGCCCGAGGCGGTCGCGGCGATCACGACGCACGTGCGCGTGCAGATCGGCAAGGTGTTCGGTCGCTCCGACGCGGAGCGGATCCAGCCGCGCCAGCGCCTCTTCGACCTCGGACTCGACTCGCTGATGGCGGTCGAGCTGCGCAACCGGCTCGAGCGCGGCGTCGAACGCGCGCTCCCCTCCACGCTCCTCTTCGACTACCCGACGCTCGAGGCGCTCGTCGACTACCTCTCGGGCGAGCTGCTCGGCGCCGCCGCGGCGGCCCCGGCGTCGCCTGCCGCCGCGCCGGCCCCCGCGCCCGCCGAAGCCGTCGCCGCCGCCGAGCTTTCCGGCTTGAGCGAGGACCAGCTCGCCGATCTGCTTGCGCAGGAGCTCGGCGAGACCTCGGAAAAGACGGAGAAGAGTTGAGGATGGCTGGTCCGGAACCGAAGGAGCTGCTCGGCAAGGCGCTGGTCGAAATCCGGGCGCTCAAGGCGCGGGTGAAGGAGCTCGAAGCGGCGCGCCGCGAGCCGATCGCGGTGGTCGGCTACGGCTGCCGCTTCCCCGGCGCGCCCGACCCCGAGGGCTTCTGGAAGCTCCTGCGCGACGGCGTCGACGCGGTGCGGGAGGTGCCGCGCGACCGCTTCGACATCGACGCCTGGTACGACCCCGACCCCGACCAGCCGGGCCGCATCTACACGCGCTCGGCCGCGTTCCTCGATCGCGTCGACGGCTTCGACCCGGGCTTCTTCTCGATCTCGCCGCGCGAGGTCGCGAACCTGAGCCCGCAGCAGCGCCTCCTGCTCGAGGTCGCGTGGGAGACGCTCGAGGACGCGAACCTGCCGCCGGCGCGCCTCTTCGGCAGCCGGACCGGCGTCTTCATCGGCCAGTGCGGCTTCGACGAGGGGCCGTGGAACACCTCGGGCGCGCGCGCGCCCGACGAGATCGACCTCTACTCGCTCACCGGCACGACGCTCAGCATCACGGCCGGCCGCCTCTCCTACTTCCTCGGCGTGAACGGGCCGAGCCTCGCGGTCGACACGGCGTGCTCGTCGTCGCTGGTCGCGCTGCAGCTCGCGGTGCAGAGCCTGCGCTCCGGCGACTGCGAGCGGGCGCTCGTCGGCGGCGTCCACGTCCTCACCTCGCCCGCGATCATGCTCGGGCTCTGCCGCATCAAGGCGCTCGCGCCCGACGGCCGCTGCAAGTCGTTCGACGCGCGCTCCGACGGCTACGGCCGCGGCGAGGGGTGCGGCGTGGTCCTGCTGCGCCGCCTCTCCGACGCGCTTGCCGACGGCGACCGCATCCACGCCGTGATCCGCGGCGTCGCGATCAACCAGGACGGCGCGAGCGGCGGGCTCACCGTGCCGAGCGGACCGTCGCAGTCGGCGGCGATCCGCGGCGCGCTCGCCGACGGCGCGGTCGATCCGGCCGACCTCGCCTACGTCGAGGCGCACGGGACCGGCACGTCGCTCGGCGATCCGATCGAGATGCGGGCGCTGCACGCGGTCTACGACGCGCACACGCGCGAGCGGCCGCTCTACGTCGGCTCCGTGAAGAGCAACATCGGCCACCTCGAAGCGGGCGCCGGCATCGCCGGCCTCCTCAAGGTGGTGCTCGCGCTCGAGCACCGCGTGATCCCGCCGTCGCTCCACTTCGTGACGCCCAATCCCCACATCGCGTGGGACGAGATCCCGGTCGAGGTGCCGACGCGCTGCGTGCCGTGGCCCGACGGGCCGCGCGCGCCGGCCGCCGGGCTCAGCAGCTTCGGCCTCGGCGGCACCAACGTGCACGTCGTCCTCGAGGCGGCGCCGAAGGCGGCGGAGCGCGCGCCGGAGCCGACGCTCCTGCAAATGGAGCCGGTGCTGCTCCTGTCGGGACGCGACGACGCGGCGTTGCGCGACGCGGCCGGACGTGCCGGCCGCTGGCTCGACGAGCATCCCGACGTCGCGCTCGCCGACGTCTGCCACGTCGCGGCGATCGGACGGACGCACTTCGCCGAGCGCCTCGCGCTTCCGGCGAACGACCGCGCGCACCTGCGCGAGCGGCTGCGCGAGGCGGCGCTCGGACGCGGTGGCGCCGGCGTCCTGCGCGGTCGACGAGACGAAGCGCAGCCGCCCGAGATCGGCTTCACGTTCCCCGCGTCGCTCGCGGCGCTTGCGGCCGGAAGCGACGCGCTCGCGCGCTGGCCGGCGCCGTTCCGCGACGCGCTCGCGCGCTGCGCCGCCGTCCTCGATCCGCGGCTCGGGACTTCGCTCGTCGCGCGGCTCGGCTTCGACGGAGCGGCGCCGAAGGACGCGGCCCTCGACCTCTCCGCGACGCTCGCGCTCGCGCTCGCGCTCGCCGAGACGTGGCGCGCCTTCGGGGTCGCGCCCGACTTCGTCGCGGGCAGCGGCATCGGCGAGCTCGCGGCCGCCGTCGACGCCGGCGTCATCCCGTGGAAGGACGCGCTCGAATGGTCGGTCGCGTTCGCGCGGCGCGGCGCGCACGACGACATCGAACTGTCACGCCGGATCGCCGCGACGAGCTTCTCGCCGCCTCGTTGCAAGATCCGCTCGGGTGCGACGAACGCCGACGTCGGCGAGGAGATCGCGACCCCCGCGTGGTGGATGCGCGTCGCTCGGGGAATCTCCTCTCCCGCCGCGCCGCCCAGGCCGGACGCCTCGGGATCCCGTTCCTTCCACATACATATGGGGAGCGCAACGACGGAGGCGGCGGGCGTGAGCGCGACGAACGGCGCTCCGGGATCTCCCGAAAGGGTCATCCCCAGCCTGCAGTGGGGCGCACTCCGCTGCGTCGATTTCCTGCATGCCGTCGTGCGCGCGCACGTGCGTGGCGCGCTCGTCGACTGGAATGCAGTCGAAGGTCGCGCGCGGCGCGACGCCGCGGCGCTGCCGACCTATCCGTTCCAGCGCGAGAGCTTCCCGATCGCGGTCGCCCCTGCTCCCGACGGCGCGACGGGCGGCGCCGCGAAGAGCCGCGCCCCTTGGGCCGACTGGCTGCACGAGCCGCGCTGGGTCGTCGTGAAGGAAGCGAAGCCGCAAGAGGGAGCGGCAGGCCGCTGGCTCGTCGTCGCCGACCGCGCGGGCTTCGGCGCCGAGCTCGCCGCCGCGCTCGCGGCGCGCGGCGCGACCTGCGTCGTCGCGCCCGCCGCCGAGCTGCGCGACGGATCGGCGCTCGCGAAGCGGCTGCGCGAGCTCGGTCCGGCGCCGCTGTGCGGCGTCGTCCATTTGGGCGGCGTCGCCGTCACGTCGGGCGATCTTTCCGCAGCGACGCTCTCCGCCGGAGCGCGCGAGGCGTGCGAGGGGGCGTTGCGCCTCGCGCAGGAGCTCGCGCGCGCGGCGCTGCCCGGTTCACCGCGGCTGCGCGTCGTCACGCGCGGTGCGCAGGGCGTGACCGGACGCGAGACGCTCGAGCCGCTGCAGGCGACGCTGTGGGGCCTCGGCCGCAGCTTCGCGCTCGAGGCGCCGGAGATCTGGGGCGGGCTGATCGACCTCGACCCCGCGCTCGACGCGAAGGCGGCGGCGGCGGCGCTCGCGCGCGAGCTGAATGGTGAGCTACGCGAAGAGCGCGTCGCGCTGCGCGGCGCCGAGCGATTCGTCCAGCGCATCGGCCCGATCGCCGCCACGGCCGCCGCGCCGCTCGCGCTGCGCGCCGACGCGACCTACCTCGTCACGGGAGGGCTCGGCGGCATCGGCCTCGAGCTCGCCGAGCGGCTCGCCGCGCGCGGCGCGCGCCGCCTCGTGCTGCTCGGCCGGCGGGCTCCGGATGAAAAGGCGCGCACACGCCTCGCCTCTCTCGGGGAAAAGGGCTGCCGCGTCGCCGCCGAGTCGTGCGACGTCGCCGACGAGGCGGCGCTCGCGCGCGTCCTCGCCAGGATCGGCGCCGACGCGCCGCTGCGCGGCGTCTTCCACTCCGCGGGCGTCGTCGACGACGTCGCGCTCGAGCGCCAGGGCTGGGAGCACTTCGAGAAGGTGCTCGCCTCGAAGCTCCACGGCGGCGCGAACCTCCACCGGCTCACGCGCGGCCTCGCGCTCGACCACTTCGTCCTCTTCTCGTCGGCCGCGGCGCTGATCGGCTCGTTCGGACAGGCGAACTACGCGGCGGCCAACGCGTGGCTCGACGCGCTCGCGCAGGCGCGGCGCGCGCAGCGGCTTGCCGCCCTCTCCGTCCTCTGGGGAGCGTGGGCCGAGGTCGGGCTCGCGCGCGACGAGGCGATCCTCGCGGGCCTGCGCTCCCGCGGCTTCGACGCGATGGCGACGGCGCCGGCGCTCGACGCGCTCGAATGGGCGATGGCGCAGCGCCGGCCGGTCGTCGCGATCGTGCCGGTCGCCTGGCCGCGCTTCCTCGAGCAGCTCCCGCCCGGCTCGCCGGCGAGCCTCTTCTCCGAGGTCGCGACCGCGCCACCGGCGGCGCCAGCCGCCGGGCCCAACGTCGCGCCCGGCGCCGACGCCGGCGACGCAGCGCAGCGGCGCGCCGAGCTCGAGCGCGCCTCGCACGCCGAACGCCGCCTCCTTCTGCGCCGCTGCGTCGCGGAGGAGGTCGCGTGGATCCTGCGCCTTCCGAAGGAGCGCGCGGTCGACGAGGAGCAGGGCTTCTTCCAGATGGGGATGAACTCGCTCACGACGGTCGAGCTGCGCCGGCGCGTCGGCAAGCGCCTCGGGCTGACCGTCTCGGCGACGATGGTCTTCGACCATCCGACCGTGCGCGGCCTCGCGGCGCGCCTCGAGAAGGAGCTCTTCGGCGAGGTCGCCGAGGAGACTTCGCCCGCGCCCGCGCCGGCGGCGGCCGGGCCTGCGCCTTCGCTTTCGCCGGGCACCGACGCCGAGATCGCCGGCGCCTCGAAGGACGACGTGAACCGCCTCCTCGACCAGGAGCTCGAGGCGCTCGGCGGCCTCCTCTCCGAGCCCGGCCCGGCGCCGGAGCGCTGCGAATGAGCGGCGATCCCTCCGACCGCTGGCTGCTGCGCATCCGCGAGCGGCCGCACGCGCGACTGCGTCTCTTCTGCTTCCCCTACGCGGGCGCCGGCGCGTCGGTCTTCCACCAATGGACCGCGGTGATCCAGGAGGAGGTCGAGGTGCTGCCGGTGCAGTTCCCCGGCCGCGAGACGCGCTTCCGCGAGCCGCTGCACCAGCGGATCGAACCGCTCGTCGAGGCGCTCGCGCCGGCGCTCGCGCCCGAGCTCGACCGCCCCTTCGCCTTCTTCGGCTACAGCCTCGGCGGGCTGGTCGCGTTCGAGACCGCGCGCGAGCTGCGCCGGCGCGGGCTCGCGCAGCCGGAGCTGCTGCTGATCGCCGCCGCGCCCGCGCCCCACTGCCCCAAGGCGCACCCGCCGCTCTCCGACCTGCCCGAGGCGGAGTTCCTCGCGCACATCCGCCGCGTCTACGCGCCGCCCGAGGCGCCGTGGCGCGTGCCCGAGCTGCTCGCGCTGATGCTCCCGATCCTGCGCGCCGACATGAGCATCTACCAGTGGAACGTGCCGCGGCCGGAACCACCGCTCGACTGCCCGTTGCACGTGTTCGGCGGAGAGGACGACCACGCGGCGCCGGTCGCCGACCTGCACGCGTGGCGGCAGTACACCGCCGCGGAGTTCACGGCGCGCCTCTTCCCGGGCGGCCACTTCTTCATCAATCAGCAGCAGGCGCCGCTGCAGCGCGCCGTCGAGCGCCACCTCACCCGGCTGCTGGAACGCCTTCCCGGCCCGGGCCGAGCGTGAGCGGTGGCGCGTGGCCGACCGCCGGGACGGCCTGCTCCGCGGGCCGCCGCCGCAGATGACGCAGCACGCACATCGCCATCCCCATCGAGAACCACTGGTTCGGGTCGACCATCACATGCGAGATCTCGAGGTTGATGTGCAGGTGCACCGCGAGCATGCCGGCCGCGAAGGCGAGCCCGAGCACGCGCGGGAATCCTGGAGGCTCCAGCACCAGACGGATCACGTCGCGGTAGTAGATGGCGATCAGCACGAGGTAGACGACCAGCACCCAGATGCCCTGCTCCGCCGCCAGCAGCAGGTAGGCGTTGTGGACCGGGAAGCGGAACCGGTACGAGAGCCCGTCCTGGGTGACGTCGTAGGCGCTCATGCGCGGGACGTACTGGGTGAAGCCGACCCCGAAGGGATTGTCGCGGATCATCCGGAGCGCGGTGAGCGACATCGGGATGCGCGAAGTCGCCGAGTTCTGGTCCTCCGCGGTCAGCCGCTCGTAGATCGGCGGGAACGCGACGATGAAGACCGCGCCCGAGCCCAGGATGCACCCGATCGTGAACACCGAGAAGAAGCGCGCCATCCTCTCGCGCAGCGCGAAGTAGGCGAACGGGACGAAGGCGAAGGCGAAGCCGAGCCAGCCGCCGCGCGACTGCGTCATGATCAGCGCGCCGAACGCCATGCAGAAGACGACGACGTAGCCGATCCGGCCGCGCCACGACTTCGCCCACAGGACCATCGCGAGCGTCGTGAAGATCGAGGCGTTCACGAAGATGGCGAAGCGGTTGGGCTGGCCGAGCGTGCCGCCGACGCGGCTGAAGCTCGTGAACGTCTTGGTGTCGACCGCAGCGTTGGTCGAGCCGAAGAACTCGAGCCCCAGCGTGCTTTGCGTGGCGCCCTGCAGCCCGCCGATGATCCCCTGGAGCGCGAGCGCGATCGCGATGCCGACGGTCAGGCGGCGCCACTCCTTCTCCTCGAGCCGCAGGTTCCAGAGATAGAAGAACAGCAGCGAGTTCTCGGCGACGAAGAGCGGCATCCGGAAGCAGGTGGGGAGGTCGGGCGTCTGCAACACGGAGATCACGGCGCCGAGCAGGGCGAGCGCGAGCGGGAAGACGAAGCGCTTGGGCCATTGCGTCGGATGCGGATCGCGCCGGGCGCGGATGGCCCACAGGATCAGGAGCGAGACGAGCGCGACCTCGCCCAGGCCGAGGGGGAAGCCGAACCCGCTCTTCGAGAAGACGACGTGCACGTCCATGCGGATCGAGTTCGCCAGCACGAACGTGCACAGCAGCAGCTTCTCGACCTGCACGTCGAACCACCGCAGCAGGCCGAGCCCGAGCACGGTGCACCAGAACAGGGCCAGGAACGCCACCCAGCGCAGGCCGATCGACCAGAGGACGATGGTCAGGACGCCGCTCAGGACCGCGAGGAACGAGGCGAAGAGCGAGATACGGAGGCCAGGCATTCCGGGAGTCCGGGCGACGGAGGGACGGGGCCGAGGTCGAAAACGGGCGCGGCAATGCTTAGAGCGCGTCTCCGGGAAAGCAAGCCGGCGACGGACTGACATGCGGATCCTCTACATCGCCCGGGTCCTCGACGACGCCGGCTCCTACTTCGTGCTGCAGGGGCTGTTCGAGTCGCTGCGCCGGCGCGGCGACGTCGTCGAGTTCCTGAACCTCGACGCGCGCGGCGTGCAGAGCGTCGGCGCCGACGGCGCGGCGGCGGGCAGCGCGCCCGCGCCCACGGCCCTCGGGGCGCCGACCCGGCGCCCGTCGGTCGCGCAACGATTGCGACGCTTCTTCTTCGAGCTCGCGCCGGCGACCAAGATCCTGGTGTGGGACGGGCTGCGCTCGATCCGGCCGCAGCTCCGCGCGATCCGCGCCTTCGAGCCCGACCTGATCGTCGATCGCGACAACTGGGTCACGGTGCTGCTCGCCCGCTGGAAAAGGATTCCGTGCGTCTCGCACTGGGACGGGCTCTTCGAGGCGGAGGCGGAGTACGGCCGCAAGAAGAGCTGGGACTTCGCGCTGATGCTGCCGCTCGCGCGCGCGGTGCTGCGCCGCTTCGGGCGGCGCTACGCGGTGGTCACGCCGGCGGTGCGCGACCACCACGTCGGGCTCGGCTTCGCGCCCGACCGCTTCACCGTCCTCGACAACGGCGTCGACGTCGAACTCTTCCGCCCCGAGGTCGCGCGCCATCCTGTCGGTGCGTTGCTCGGCGGCAAGGTCGTGGTCGGCTTCGTCGGCAGCTTCCGCCCGTGGCACCGCGTCGACGAGTTCCTCGGCGCGATCCCGCCGATCGTGCGCGCCCACCCCGAGGTGGTCTTCCTCTTCGTCGGCAGCGGGCCCGAGTACGCGAAGGTCGAGGCGCTCGCCGCCGATCCCGCCTGCGCCGGCCACGTCCGCCTGCTCGGACGGCTGCCGCACGAGGAGATCCCGTCGGTGGTCGCCTGCTTCGACGTCGGCGTGCTCCCCTTCACCACCTACAGCTGCTCGCCGCTCAAGGTCTATGAGTACATGGCGCTCGGCAAGGCGACGGTCGCGCCGGCCTACGACTCGGTGCGGCGCGTGATCGAGGACGGCCGCGACGGCCTCACCTTCCGGCCCGACGACGGCGCGGACCTGCGCCGGGTGCTGCTGCGCCTCATCGAGGACGCGCCGCTGCGCCGCGCGCTCGGCGAGGCGGCCCGCAAGAAGATGGTCGAGCGCTTCACGTGGGACCACTGCGCGCAGCGCTTCCGCGACGCGTGCGTCGCGGCCGGGGCGCGCGCATGACGCGGCCCCTGGTCGTGATGCAGGTCGTCCCGAACCTGCGCATCGGCGGCGCGCAGCGCGTCGCGGTCACGCTCTGCAACGAGCTGCTCGCGCAGGGCCACGTCGTCGTGCTCGTGACGCTCGGCGAGGGGGGACCGCTCGAGGAATCGCTGCGCAAGGGGCCGGCGCTCTCGATCTACCAGCTGAAGCTGCGCCGGCGCAGCCTGCTGCAGTTCCCGCTCTTCGTGACGAGCGTGACGCGCATCGTGCTGCGGCTGCGCTCGCTCATGCGCCGCCACCGCGTCGACGCGGTGCAGTCGCACATGGGCGAGGCGAACCTCCTCGGCACGCTCGCGGCGTGGCTCGCCGGCGTCCCGCGCCGCTTCCCGACCTTCCACAGCCTCGTCTTCACGGCGCGCTCGGGCGCGGACGACCGGCGCAACCGCCTCGCGCGCCGGACGCTACGCGCTTACAGCAGGATCGCCACGCGCTTCGTCGCGATCTCCGAGGCGGTGCGGCAGAAGGTGATCGCCGACACCGGCGTCGCGCCGGAGCGCGTCGTCACCGTGCGCAACGGCATCGAGATCCCGCCCCCCGCCGACCCCGCGGAGCGCGGGCGCCGGCGCGCCGAGCTCGGGCTCGCCCCCGCCGATCCGGTCGCGATCTGCGTCGGCCGCCTCTCCGCGGCGAAGGGCCACCCCCACCTGCTGCGCGCGGTCGCGCTGCTCGCGGCCGAGCTGCCGCGCCTCACGCTCCTGCTGGTCGGCGACGGCGAGGAGCGCGCCACGCTCGAGGCGCTCGCGCGCGAGCTCGGCGTCGCGCAGCGCGTCCGCTTCCTCGGCTTCCGCTCCGACGTCGCCGGTCTGCTCGCCGCCGCCGACGTCTTCGTCCTCCCCTCGAACTGGGAGGGGCTGCCGGTCGCGCTGCTCGAGGCGATGGCGGCGGGGCTGCCCGCGGTCGCGACGCGCGTCGCGGGCACGGTCGAGGTGATCGGCGACGGCGCCGGCCTGCTCGTCCCGCCGCAGGATCCGCCGGCGCTCGCGGCGGCGCTGCGCCGGCTGCTCACCGACCGCGCGGCGGCGGCGCGCATGGCGGAGCGCGGGCAGGCCGACGTGCGTGCCCACTTCGGGATCGCCGCCGTCTGCGCGCGCTACGTCGAGCTCTATCGGGGCGAGGGGGGCGAGGGGGGCGAGGCGGGCGCGCCGTCCGGCGCCGCGGCGAGCACCGACTCGTAGAGGTCGAGGTGCTCGCGCAGGAAGCGCTCGAGGCCGAACGCCTCGGCCACCCGGCGCCGCGCCGCCGCCGCGAGCCGCTCGCGCAGCGCCGCGTCGTCGAGCAGCCGCGCGAGCGCGGCGGCCGCCGCCGCGACGTCGCCGGAAGGGACCAAGAGTCCGCTCACGCCGTCCTCGACCAACTCGTCGGTCCCGCCGCCGGCGGTCGCGACGACCGGCACGCCGAGCGCCATCGACTCGACCAGGGAATTGGAGATGCCCTCGCGGTGGCGGCGCGCGTCGGTCACCAAGATCGAGACGGTGGCGTTCGCGAGCAGATCCTCGGACGCCTGCACGAAGCCGGGGAAGTGGACGCGCGCGGCGAGGCCGAGCGCCGCGGCGCGCTCCTGGATCGCCGGCTGGCGCGGACCGCGGCCAGCCAGCACGAGGCGCAGGTCGGGGCGCGTCGCGGCGACGCGCGCGAACGCCTCGAGCAGCGTCGCGTGGTCCTTCTTCTCCGTGAACGACGCCGCCATCACGACGAGGCGGTCGCCGGGAGCGCCGGGAAGCGCGCCGCGCGCCTTCGCGCGCCGCTCCGCGCCGATCTCGAAGCGGCCGGCGTCGACGCCGTTGCGGATCACGACGAAGTGCGGATGCATCGTGCGGAAGCGGTCGAAGCCGGCGCGCGAGTTCGCCACCAGCCGGTCGGCGAAGCGCGCGTGGAGGCGCGTGCGCAGCCGGTGCTTCCAGTCGTGGTCGGCGGCGTTGCGGATCGAGCTGAGCACGATCGGGATTCCGCACCATCGCCCGGCGAGGAGCGCGTAGTCGCACGCCAGCGGCTTCCAGGCGTGGATCAGCTCGTAGTGGTTCTTCCTGAGCTCGCGCACGAGCGCGCGCAGCGCATGGGGCCGCAGCCGGCCGTCGCGGCCGAAGCGGACGATCGGGACGCCGAGCCCCTCGATCGCCCACTCGTAGAAGCCGGGGCGCCGCTCGACGATGCCCACGGTGAAATCGTGCCGGCCCGCGCGCGCGAGCCCGCGCACGAGCTCGCAGAACTGCCGCTCGGCACCGCCGTCCTCGAGACGGTCGATCAGAAGGAGCACTCGTCTCTTCGCGGTCATCGCCGTCGCGGTTTCATCGTCCTGTGAAGAAAAGATTACAAGGCCCACCGAAGACTCGCCGACGCCGCGGCTTGCGTTCGCACGACTGGCCGCGAGAATCCTCCGCCCACCGCGCTCGCGAGAGAGACCGCGACCGCGTACGGCGCCTGATCCCCCCGATCGTCGCCCCTACCCTCCGCCGTTCCAACTTTCGGACGACCCATCTCGTGACACGTCGGGCGCAGGCCCTCGGCCTCGGATTCCTGATCGGCGCATTGCTCGCGCTCGCGGAAGGCTACGCGATCATCCGCTCGAGCGAGCTCGGCTTCGTCTCGCCGACGCGCGAGCTGCTCGCGATGGAGCTGCGCTACGGCGCCGCGCTCGCCGTCGTCGCGCTGATCCTGGCGCAGCTCCTGCGCCGGAGAGCGCTCGCCACGGTCGTCGCGGCGACCTTCGGCTTCGGCTGCGCGGTGCTGGCCGGCTGGTGGGTCAACAAGGAGCTGCTCGACGCCTCGCGGTTCTACGAGCCGAGATCGCTCGCCGCGAGCGCCGCCGTCGTCGCCCTCGCCGTCGCGCTCGCCTTCGCCTGCCGCTGGCTCGCGGGCCGCCATGCGCGTGTCGCGACGCTCGCGCTGGCCGCGGCGGTCGTCGTCTCGCCGTGGTTCGCGAAGAGCAGCATCGCGACGACCGCGTCGGCGGGGCCGGCCGACCGCTCGCTGCCCGACGTGACGCTGATCATCATCGACACGCTGCGCGCCGACCAGCTCTCCTGCTACGGCAACCCGCGCAAGACCTCCCCGGTCCTCGACGACCTCGCGGCGCACGGGACGCGCTTCGAGCAGTGCATCTCGCAGGCGCCCTGGACGCGCCCGTCGATGGCGTCGCTCCACACGGGTCTCTTCCCGACGTCGCACGGCTGCAACGACCTGCGCGACGCGCTCTCCAAGGACGCCTGGACGCTCGCCGAGGCGCTGCACGCCGCCGGCTACGTGACCGCCGGCTTCTCCGCCAACAAGAACGTCTCGCCCACCTTCGGTTTCGGGCAGGGCTTCGAGACGTTCTGGAACACGAGCCTGCAGGAACTGGCGCGCTTCACGATGTACGGCCGGCTGCGCCACTTCTTCCTCAAGCGCGTGCTGCACGTGAACGCGGAGGAGGCCCACGACGACGCCGAGCTCGTGACCGACCAGGCGATCGGCTGGCTCGGCTCGGGCCACGACCGGCCCGTCTTCACCTACGTGCACTACCTCGACCCGCACTGGCCCTACGAGCCGCCCGAGTTCCTGCTCGAGGGGACGCCGCCCAAGGTCTACAGCTACGACCCGCTCATGTCGGTGCAGTCGCGCTACCCGTTCGGTTCGCTGCCCGCGATGTCGCCGGAGGGCGTCGCGAGCGGGTTCACCTACTACGACGCCGAGATCCGCTTCTGCGACCGCGCGATCGGCCGCCTCCTCGCGCACCTGAAGAGCATCGGGCAGCTCGACCCCGAGGACCTCGTGATCGTGACCGCCGACCACGGCGAGCAGTTCTACGAGCACGACTCGTGGGGCCACGGCACGTCGATGTTCCACGAGGAGCTGCGCGTCCCGCTGATCATGGCGGGGGGCGGCGTCCTTCCCGGCACGGTGCAGGAGCAGACGGTCCGCCTCTTCGACGTCTACCCGACGATCCTCGACCTGGCGGGCGTGCCGGTCCCGCCGGACATCGCGGCGCTCTCCATGAAGCCGATCCTGGCGGGCGAGGTCGAGGACTCGCCGCGCCCCGCGTTCTCCGAGCGCCTCTCCGGCAGCTGGGAGGGGCGGCTCATCTCGGAGAAGCAGGGCGCGTTCAACTTCGAGACGATGTCGTCGCTGCAGCTCGGCCGGAAGAAGATCATCGAGATGCAGGACGCCGAACGGCCCGGCGAGCTCTTCTACATGACCTTCGACCTCGACCAGAACCCGCAGGAGAAGCTGCGCGTGCGCGTCGCCAAGGAGGGCGAGCTGCTCGACCGCAGCGACCCGGCCTTCACGCCCGACCCGCAGCTGGTGCGGTACCTGAAGCAGATGCAGGAGAAGGCGCGCGCCCACGTCCTCAGCCGCTCGGCGGCCGTCTTCGACGAGGAGACGCGCAAGATCCTGAAGGGCATCGGGTACGTCGAAGGCCGATGAGCGCCGCCTCGTCGAGCAGCACGGGCGGGACACCGACGCATCCCCCCCGCCGGCCGCGCCAGCTCGGGCGCAAGCTGCTGCTCTCGCTCGCGTCCGTGGTCGTCACCTGCCTGCTCGCCGAGGGGGTCGTGCGGCTCGTGCTCGGCCCGCAGCCGAAGTTCCCGCGCCGCGTCGTCGAGGGACCCTTCGGGCTGCGCATCAACGAGCCGCACGCCGTCTACCGCCACGAGTCGGCCGACGTGAGCGTCTGGTTCCGCATCAACTCGAAGGGGCTGCGCGCCGATCGCGAGTACCCCTACGAGAAGCCGGCCGGCACGCAGCGCATCGTCTGCCTCGGCGACTCCTTCACGGCGGGCTACGAGGTCGAACTCGAGGACTGCTTCACGCGCGTGCTCGAGCGCGAGCTGACCGCGCAGGGGCGCGCGGTCGAGGTGCTCGACGCCGGCGTGTCGGGGTTCGGCACCGCCGAGGAGTGCCTCTACCTCGAGCGCGAGCTGATCCGCTACCAGCCCGACGTCGTCGTCGTGAGCTTCTACGGCAACGACCTGATGGACAACGTCCGCAGCGGCCTCTTCAAGCTCGACCACGGCAAGCTCGAGCCGCTGCACGACCGCTACGTCCCGTTCGGGAAGTTCGCGAACTTCCTCAACACGAACTTCCTCTTCAACTGGCTCTCCGAGCGCTCCGACGCCTTCGCGCTGACGAAGGAGGTCACGACGCGGCTCCTGAAGGGCAAGCTCGTCGAGCAGAACCTCGCCGCGATCGACGCGGCGGCGTCCGGCTCCGCGAAGGACCCGGAGAAGGCGCCGGCGGAGGTCGCGCCCCCCGACCCGAAGAAGACGGCGCGGCTCGAGCAGGCGAAGCAGGAGTCCGAGTACGCCAAGGCGCTGACGGTCGCGATCTACGAGCGGCTGCGCGAATTCTGCGTCGGGCACGGCATCGCGCTCGTGATCCAGAGCATCCCGTCGAACCGCGAGAACCCGGTCGCGCTCGTCGACGTCTTCCCGCGTGACCGCTTCGACGTGGCGCGGCCCGGCGTCACCTTCCAGTCGGACAAGGAGCTGCTCGACCCCTTCCTCGAGAAGGAGCTCCTGTACTGGAAGAAATCGACCGGCCACTGGACGCCGTTCAGCCACCGCGTCTGCGGGAAGGCGCTCGCCGAGAGGATCGTGAAGGAAGGGCTGCTCGGGAAGTAGCTCGCGCCGCTTTTCGCGGCGACGTTGCTCACTTCTTGGCGCGCTCCTCGAGGGCGCGGAGGAAGTTGCGCGGGACCTTGTCGCCGCCGTAGACGGGCTCGAGCAGCCGCTCGAGCTGCTGGCCGCCGCCCTTCCCCATCGACTTGATCGCCTTCTTCAAGTTGGAGCGCAGTCGCTCCTTGGCGACGCTCGCGACGGTCGCGAGCTCCTCGTCCTTCTGCCCCTTCATGAGCTTGTCGATCAGGTCGGTCTGCGCGGCGTCGCCCGCCTCGCCCACGCCCCAGACGATGGCGATCTTCACGTCGTGGTCTCTCTCCTTCGGCCAGCGCGACTGCAGCGTCGCGGCGACGTCGGAGTTGCCGGAGAGCAGCGCGCCGAGGCCGACGGCCGCGGCGATGCGGTACGGCTTCTTCGACGAGGCGAGCTCCTCGCAGAGGAGCTTCTTCGCCTCGGGCTTGCCGGCGCCGCACGGGCCGAGCGCGCGCAGCAGGTCCCGCTTCACGTCCTCGTCCTTCTCGGCGGCCCACGCCGCGAGCAGGTCGCCCGCGACCGCGGGGTTGCGCTGCTCCTCGAGCGTGACGACGGCGCAGTCGCGGACGAAGCTCGACTTGTCGGCGAGCAGCAGCGCGATCGCAGGCGCCCACGCCTTCGCCTCGGGCGCTCCGGCCGCGCGGATCACGACGCCCTGGTCGGCCGGCGTCTTCAGCCGCGCCAGGATCTCCTGCAGCGCCGCCTCGCGCTCGGGCGAGGAGTCGGCGAAGAGGTCGCGTGCGGCGCGCTCGCGCTCGTCGTCGCTCTTCGCCCCGACCACCGCCTCGATGATCTTCAGCACGGCCGGCGAGCGCGTCGCCTCGGCCGGAGCGGCCGTCCCGCCGCCCGCGGCGAGCGCGGCGTTCAGGAACTCGAGGAAGCCGTCGCGCTTCATGGCGTAGGCGTGCTTGATCAGGAGCGCGCCGTTCCCGTCGAATGCGGCGAACTGCGGGACCACCTCGCCGCCCGTCGCCGGGTCGAGGAACTTGTCTCTCAGCGCGACCTCCAGCGCAATGTGCTCCGAGCAGAGGATCCCGGGGTAGCGCGCGCAGCTCTTCACGCGCTTGCCGTCGATCTCCTTCTCGACCAGCTCGTGCTGCGAGGGGCTCGCGACGAGCAGGACGAAGCTCGCGAGCCGCCGCATCCCCTCGGCGTCGGCGACGATCCCGTCGACCGTCTTCTGGCAGATCGGCTCGACGTCGCTCAGCAGGAAGACGAGGATCGGCTTCTTCTGCTCGGTCGCGCGCTCGCACGCGCTCTTCCAGTCGTGCTGCCAATCGAGGCGCGCGCCGGCCGGCTTCGTCGCGGGGGCGGGCGCGGGCGCCGGCTTCGCCTGGAACCGCGGGACCGCGAGGCCGAGCAGCGCGGCCGCGACGAGCGACGGGGACATCGCCTTCTTCCTCCCGGACCGACGTCGCGGCGCATCGGGACGGAACGACGCCGACGACGGCCTATCATCTTGTCGGTCGGCCGCGGCCGGCCACAACTCCGAGCCCGCGCTGGCGGCGCACCTCCGCCGAACTTCGGCCGCGGCTCGGGCAGGGGTTCGGGCCGGCGATGGGAAAAGAATCGCGCGACCCGTTCTCCGACCCGGTATCGAGCGTGCATAGGGGCGCGGTGGAGTGCTCGAGCGGGCGCCGGGCCGGGCAGAACGCCCCAGGTCCGGATCGCCGTCGCCGAGGGTGGGGAAGAAGCGTCTCGTCGCGACCTGCGGCGCCCCGCCGACTCTCCTCCCGCCTTAGGATGTCCGCCCCCATTGGATCGACCCCCCCAGGAGCGAGTACGCGTGACGCTGCCGAATGAAACCGTTCGAGGCGAGCCGGGCCTGCGCCGCCGCCGCGTCTTCTTCATCGTCGCTTCGCTGCTCTTCATCGTGGCCGGAGCGACGCTCGGCGTGACGGTGATCGGCCACTCCTTCGCCGACGACGGCAAGGTCAACCACGAGCTGACGCGCTACGGCATCCAGACCTTCCAGGGCGCGTTGATCGTCGCCGGCGTCGCGCTGTTCTTCGCGCGCCACACGCTGGCACGGCTGAGCTCGGGGGGAATGCTCGCGTACTGCGCGGTCTTCTGCTCCGGGATCGGCGCCGGCGTCGGCACCTGGATCAACGTGAAGGAGATGCTGCCTCCGCCGTGGGAGGGCTCCGGACTGACGATGCCGCAGCGGCTCGCGCTGCTCGCCGAGGCGAAGAAGGGCTTCTGGGGTCCGACGGCGGAGCAGGCGAGCCACGACATCCCGAAGGGCGAGGGCCTCGACGCCGCCGAAGGGCACTATCAGTTCGGATACCAGCTCTCGATCGCCGGCAGGTTCATGGAGGCCGCCGTCGAGCTGAAGCGGACCATGGCGATGATCGACAAGCTGCCGGTGCCCTCCGATCCGGTGCTCGCCGCCACGCAGCGCGAATTGTCCAGCCGCGCCGAGAGGGAGCTGAGCGGCGCATACCTGCGCATGGGCGAGACGGCGAACTGCGCCGAACGCCACACTTGCGACTCGTGCATCTTCCCGATCAAGGACCAGGGCGTGCACTCGGTCAAGACCGGTTCGCAGCTCGCGATGGACGTGTTGAAGGACCTCTACGAGAGGGACCCCACCGACGTCACGTCGAAGTGGCTCTACAACGTCGCGGCGATGACGCTCGGGATCCCGCCGGAGCAGCTGCCGGAGAACCTGCGCGCGTCGCCCGACCTGTTCAAGTCGGAGTACCCGCTGCCGCGCTTCATGGACCGCGCCGCCGCGGTCGGCATCAGCGACCACCGGCTCGCCGGCGGCGCGATCCTCGAGGACTTCGACGGCGACGGCGACCTCGACCTCGTCACCTCGTCGGCCAGCCTGACCGACGGCTTGCGTTACTACCGCAACGAGGGCGACGGAACCTTCAAGGACCTCTCGCACGAGGCGGGCTTCGACGGCCTCACGCACGGTCTCAGCATCTCCCAGGGCGACTTCGACAACGACGGGGACCCCGACATCTCGATCGTGCGCGGCGCGTGGATGCGCAACTACGGGACGATCCCGATGTCGCTGCTGCGCAACGACGGCGACGGTCGCTTCACCGACGTGACCGAGCAGGCCGGCCTCTTGACGACGAGCTACTTCCCCGGCCAGGTCGCCGAGTGGGCCGACTACGACAACGACGGCTGGGTCGACCTCTTCATCGGCCACGAGTCGACGCCGGAGCAGAAGAGCCCGTCGTTCCTGTACCACAACAACCAGGACGGCACGTTCACCGACGAGACGCTCGCCGCCGGCATCGACCAGTTCGGATTCGTGAAGGGCGCCGCGTGGGGTGACTTCGACGACGACGGCTGGATCGACCTGTTCATGTCGCGCCGCACGGAGCCGTGCATTCTCTACCGCAACGTCGCCGCGTCCGGCGGCGGCCGGCGCTTCGAGGACGTGACCGCGAAGGCCGGGATCGAGGGCGCGCTCATGTCGTTCGCGGCGTGGTTCTTCGACTTCGACAACGACGGCGACCTCGACCTCTGGTCGTCCACGTACAGCAAGAACCTCCCGATCACGAAGAAGGACCCCTATCGGGAGCCGGTCTCCGAAGTCGGCCCGTTGATGCTGCAGGACGGCCAGGATCTCGGCAACGCCTACTGCCGGCTCTTCCGCAACAACGGCGACGGCACGTTCACCGACGTCGCGAAGGAGATGGGGCTCCACCGCGTCGTGCTGGTGATGGGCTCCAACTTCGGCGACTTCGACAACGACGGCTGGCTCGACCTCTACCTCGGCGACGGCAATCCGAGCTACCGCGCGCTCCTCCCCAACAAGGCGTTCCGCAACGACCACGGGAAGTACTTCCAGGACGTGACGACGGCGACCGGGCTGGGCCACCTGCAGAAGGGCCACGCCATTGCATTCGGAGACGTCGACAACGACGGCGACCAGGACCTCTACGCCGACATGGGCGGCTTCTTTCCCGCGGACACCTTTGCGAACGCCCTCTACGAGAACCCGGGCAACGCGAACCACTGGATCACGATGCGGCTGCACGGCACGCAGACCAACAAGCGCGCGATCGGGACGCGCCTCAAGGTCTCGATCGAGACGCCGTCCGGCCCGCGCGACGTCTACCAGGTGGTCGGCGGCTCGAGCAGCTTCGGCTCGTCGGGCGTGCAGCAGGAGATGGGACTCGGCGACGCGACGCGCATCGTCGCGATCAGCGCCTACTGGCCGGTCAGCCGCACGACGCAGGTCTGGAAGGACGTGCCGCTCGACCGCATCGTCGACCTCACCGAGGGCGACGCGACGCCGCGCGTGAGCGAGACGAAGCCGTTCCACCTGAAGTCGGAGGGCGGCGAGTGCTGCCCGCCCAAGGGGACCGACGGCGTCCGCTGACGCGCGGATGCGCCGGAGTCTCGATTGAAGCTCTTCAAGCAGAAGCACGTCACCGGCCCGGCCAACTGGCTGTTCGACCGGTACTCCGGCGGCGCGCGCCGGCCCGTCTTCTTCGACATCGACCGCACCTACCCGCCGCTGCGCGCGGTGCAGCAGGCCTATCCGGCGATCCGCGCGGAGCTGCTCGCGGTCCTGCCGACGCGCCACGAGATCCCGCGCTACCACGAGCTCGACGAGGCGCAGCGCAAGATCTCGGCGGAGGAGGACCAGAACCGCAGCTGGCGCGTCTTCATGCTCTACGTGATGGGGCTGCGGCCGGAGAAGAACCGCGCGCGCTGCCCGCGGACCTGCGCCGTCCTCGACTCGGTGCCGAACCTCTTCCAGGCCTTCTTCTCGATCCTCGACGCCGGCAAGTCGATCCCGCCCCACCACGCGCCCTACCGCGGCTACCTGCGTTTCCACCTCGGACTCAAGGTCCCGGCCGTCGATCCGCCGACCATCCGCGTGAAGGACCAGCACTACACCTGGAAGGAGGGCGAGGCGGTCCTCTTCGACGACAGCTGGCAGCACGAGGTGACCAACCGGTCGAAGGAGCCGCGCGCCGTGCTGGTGGTCGACGTGATGCGCCCGATGCCGGCGCTGCCGCACGCGGTGAACTCGCTCATCATGAAGCGTTTCCTCGAGAGCTACCGCCGCAAGGTCGGCGAGCGGCTCGACCAGGTGCAGGCGCCGCCGATTCCGCTGTGACCTCACGCCTGCGAAGCTGTCGTTGCTGCGGCGCGTGAAGCCTTGGAGCTGGAGCGGACGTCGAGGGCGCGGGTGAAGAAGGCCGCGGGGAGCAAGGCTTCGTGGCGGATCGGGGTGCCCTCCGCCGCCAAATCCAACTGACAAGAGGCGGCTCCGGCGGACTGCGCGGCCTATGGGACCGTCGATTTCATCTGATTACGTGAAGACGGCCGCGCGAGCCCCTCTCGCCACGAAGCCTTCTCCCCGCGACCTTCTTCGAACGGTCCTCGAACGACGTCCGACGTCGTTGCTGCGCCACGGGCGATGAACCGGATCCGCGACGCCCACCGTGTTCGACGTCGAGCGCTTCAGGGACTCGACCGCGCATCATCGAGTCGAGAGCTGGTCCGTTCGCGTGCCAGGTCGACTGGGTGCCTCGTACGCCAACATCGCTCGTCGCCATCCGATGCCTGACCACCGTGCGTCGTCATTGAAATCGGAGAAGGCGGAGTCGCGCGATCTCAAGTTCATGAGCGAGCCGCGGCACCAAGCGATCGGCATCGAGTCGCGTCCGATCGTGCGTACGCCGTGCATCTCCCGTGGCGCAGCAACGACGTCGGACGTCGTTCGAGGACCGTGCGAAGAGGCCGCGGGGAGCAAGTCTCGTGGCGTCGCGCGACGGTCTCGAGCGGTTGTGAAAGGGCGGAGGGGAAAAAGGTCGAGGGACGGGACACGCTCGCAACAATGAA